>JBCCXW010000135.1:0-8839 GCA_039191105.1 Pseudomonadota bacterium | reverse complement strand
GCCCGAAGCGCTGCACCAATCGAAGCGACAGACCTATCTCGACTGGCACCGCGATATTGGCGCATCTGTGGAAGACGCCAATGCTTTGATGAATGAGATGATCAAACAACCCGACTACAAAGCGGCCATTGCGGCGTTTCTTGAAAAGCGTCCACCGGAATGGGGTAGGTGATCTCGCTTATTGTCCAAACAGTGACAGGACGAGCTGAAATAAACGCAGATTCTACGTTGGATTCGGAGCAATTGAACCTTTGCGGCGCGCGTTTCGGCGGAATACAGATCACGCCCAAAATCGCTCTGGAGACACTCCGAATACGTCTGAGACGGTGTGCCTAGTAAATTTATTGTATTGCTGTTTATATCCCTGAAAGAGTGCGATTTTTGAAACATAAAATTTTGAAAAGTAACGATTTCTGGCAGTAAAAACATAGACAAAATAGCCCTTTATTCAGTACCAGCTCAGTATGGATAGGGACACCACAGAAAACGTATCGCAACTCGATTTACTGACACAGGCGGCTGAGATTGTCGCTGCTTATGTTAGCAATAACGCCATCAGCGCCGCTGACTTGCCAGCTCTGCTGACCACGGTTCATCAAAAACTCGGCGAATTGGCCACAGAACAGCCGGCCGCCGAAAAACCTGAACCCGCCGTCCCGATCAAAAAATCGATTACCGATCACCATATCATTTGTCTTGAAGACGGTGCGAAACTGAAAATGCTGAAGCGCTATTTGCGGACGCGTTACAATTTATCTCCAGAAGAATACCGTAAGCGCTGGGGTTTGCCCGCCGACTATCCGATGGTTGCGCCGGAATATGCCCGGCGGCGCTCCGATTTCGCCAAGAAGATCGGTCTCGGAAAGTCCGGCAGCTAAACCTAAACGCGATTAGTCGCTTAAAATTTCATCGGCCGGGCCGCTAGACTTTTTACGCGGCCGCCGTTCACGGGCGCCTGCCGCCATAGCGAGTTCTAAGAAGATCTCGACCTCTTCAAATTCCGTGATGTCTAAATCCGCCTCTTCGAGGTGGCTTTGTAGCAATCGCATCAGCGCTAAAATGCGATCCAATTTCTCGGAATCGCTTACCCGTTTTCTCATCTCACCACTCTCTTATTATGTGGTCTGGAAAAAAACAGATAGCCGTATCTAAAAGTTTAAAAGAATATCATGATCTTGGTTAATTGCCCTCAAATGCAGATAAAGGCTGGATTATAAGTCCTCTTTGGGCAAAACTTAGCGTTAAGAAATAAGAAACGGGATGGAAACGAGGTGTTATCGGAACGCTTCAATTGGGACCGCTTGCGGGTGTTTCGCCTTGTCGCAGAAGCCCAAAGCATGACGGCTGCCTCCCGCACGCTTGGCGAGTCGATACCGACGATTAGCCGCCGGATCAATGACCTTGAGCGCGAACTTGCCACGAAACTGTTTCAACGCTCAAAGCGCGGCGTCACCCTAACCGCCGCCGGTAAGCGCCTAATGGATCTGGTCATGCAAATGCAAGACCTTGTTGAAACGGTGGGCGACCAAGTGGCGGAGCCAGACAGCACGGTCACCGGGGCCATCAAGATCAAAGTCAGCGATGGTCTCGGCCCGTATTGGATCGCACAGCATTTGCCGTCCTTTCACCAGCGCGCGCCCAACATTCAAATCGATCTAGAAATCGGCCTCGCGCACGAAGAAGTCGTGGATCGGCAAGCGGACCTGGCCATCGTCTTTGAAAAGCCGACGCATCCTGAAATCATCTCCCAGCGCCTCGGCACGCTGCACTATCTGTGTTTTGCATCGACAGACTATTTGGCCCGCAACGGCGAACCGCGAAA
Source organism: Pseudomonadota bacterium (assembly GCA_039191105.1). Taxonomy (GTDB): domain Bacteria; phylum Pseudomonadota; class Alphaproteobacteria; order Caulobacterales; family Hyphomonadaceae; genus Henriciella. Next base: position 7,017 of record JBCCXW010000135.1, on the reverse strand, counting down.
CATTTTTGAGTTCCAAGGCCATAAATTGCTGATGCACACCGACTATGTCCACCAAATCGAGACCTGGTCTAAGAACATACGCGAGCTGAAAGACTTTATCGATTATTCGACCATTACCAATTCCAGCACCGCCTTAATGACGGTCTGTGGGCGCGGTGGCGGTATTGCTGTCCTGCCCAGCTATGTTGCGACGCTCGGCACCAATATGCATCCGCTCTCATTGCCCTCGGTGGCGCCGATTGAGTTCTGGCTGACCTATACAGAACGGGTGCGCCGCAACCCGGCGGGCATCGCCGCGATTGAGTGGCTGCTGTCAATCTTTAACAATATCGAGCATCCATGGTTCGCCAAAACTTACGTGCCGCCGATGAATTTCGCGGATGTCGGACAAGCGCATGCGCTCACCCATGCCTTAGCGCCGCACGTCGAGCTCTCGCACTAATCGCCGCGAAGCCGTGAACAAACCGCGAAAACAGCAAGACGTTTTTAACCATACGCGCTAATACAGATGCGATGAGCGAAGCGATTCGAATTCTTGGGATTGATCCGGGTCTGCGACATACGGGATGGGGCGTGATTGATTTGGTCGGCTCGCGGCTCATCCATGTTGGGCATGGCGTGATCAATGTTGATCCGGACCTGCCTATGGCAGATCGCTTAGCGGGGATCTTCCATGCAATCGGCAAATTGATCGACGCCTACCGGCCCGACCATGCCGGCTGTGAGGAAACCGTCGTAAATGCCAATCCACGCTCTGCCCTTAAGCTCGGCCAAGCCCGCGGGGCGGCGATGACCTCGCTCTCCTTTCATGGCTTAGAAGTTTCCGAATTTGCGCCAACCGCGATCAAGCGCGCGATTGTCGGCACGGGTAAAGCCGACAAAGACCAAATCCAATTCATGGTCGCGCGTCTCCTTCCGCGTGCAGGCGACATGAAAGCGGATGCCGCGGACGCGCTCGCCTGCGCGATTTGCACCGCACACAATTTACCGCATCAACGAATCCAGGGGGCGGCATGATTATTGGGCGGCTCCGCGGCACCGTGGCGGCGCTGGGCGCTGATAGCCTGATGATTGACGTCAATGGTGTCGGCTATGTCGCGCTGGCCGGGTCACGGCTTTTGTCGAAGTTGTCGGTTGGCGCCGAGGCCGAAGTGTTCATCGAAACTCGGGTAACGGAAAACTCTATCACACTGTTTGCCTTTGCCAGCGATGAGGAACGTGCCTGGTTTGTCCGCTTGCAAGATGTGCCCGGCGTGGCGGGGAAGTCGGCAATGGCAGTTATGGATTCGATTTCCGCCAATGAGCTGATGGACGCACTCGCGCTCGGCGATACGGCAATGATTATCCGCGCCAAAGGCGTTGGCAAAAAGCTCGCCGAACGGATCGTCACGGAGCTTTCTGGCAAACCGCCGCCAATGGGGCGCTTCGGCAAATTCACCGCGGATCCGACGGGCAGTGTTGCGGCTGCAAGTGCGCTCAAAACCGGCGCCCGCGGCGAAGCCATTTCAGCTCTGGTTAACCTTGGATATTCCCAGTCTGAAGCGGCCCGCGCGGTCGCCAGCGGCGCCCGCGACGTGCCCGACGCAGACACGGGCACGTTGATCAAGGCCGCCCTCAAAGAGCTGAGCCCAGCATGAGAGACGGCACGCTAACCGATCCTGAGGTGCAGGCGGGCGAAGCGCTGGACCGGGCGCTGCGGCCGCAGAGCTTTGACGATTATGTCGGCCAAGATGAGCTCAAGGCCAATCTGCGCGTCTATGTGGAGGCGGCGGTGCGCCGTGGGGAAGCGCTGGATCATACACTGCTCTTTGGCCCGCCCGGTCTCGGCAAAACCACGCTGGCGCAAATCCTCTCCAAGGAGCTTGGCGTCGGGTTTCGCGCGACCTCCGGGCCGGTCATTGCCAAAGCGGGTGACTTGGTCGCGATCCTGACCAATCTCGAGCCGAATGATGTCCTCTTCATTGATGAAATCCATCGCTTGCCGCCAGCGGTCGAAGAGGTGCTGTATCCGGCGATGGAGGATTATGCGGTCGATATTGTGATTGGCGAGGGGCCCGCCGCGCGCTCGGTTCGGCTCGATTTAAGTCCGTTTACACTGGTTGGCGCAACCACGCGGGCGGGTTTGCTCGCGACCCCGCTGCGGGACCGGTTCGGCATTCCGCTGCGGCTCGACTTTTATGCGCCGGAGACATTGGCGACGATTGTCATGGCTGCCGCTCGCAAACTCACCGCCCCGATCACAGAAGATGGCGCCGTCGAAATCGCCAAACGCGCGCGCGGCACACCGCGCATCGCATTGCGCCTGCTCCGCCGGGTGCGCGACTTTGCTGAAGCTGATGGGCATCAGATCGACCGCACCGCAGCGGCCAGTGCACTGGCCAGATTGCAGATCGATGATGATGGCCTGGATGCGCTCGACCGGCGCTATTTGGACGCTTTGGTGAAAACCTATGCCGGCGGTCCGGTCGGCGCAGATACGCTTGCCGCCGCTCTCTCTGAGGCCCGCGACGCGGTCGAAGACGTGATCGAGCCTTACTTGATGCAAAAGGGCTATGTCGCCCGCACGCCGCGCGGACGCGTTGCTGCCCCGCTCGCCTATAAACGCCTCGGCCTTCCCGCCCCGCAAGAGGGTTTGCAAGGCGGGCTCTTCCACGAGGATTAGCCGGGGCGTGTCAGGGACAACAGGGCGTCACTTCGCCTGGGCTCTGTCGAACACCATGCGACACTGTCGGACCGTATCCATTTGCGCATGGGACCAAAACACCAATGGCTTTAACAGTTCCAGCAAGCTGCGCCCCAACGGGGTGAGTTCATAAGACACCGCAACTGGCGGTCCTGGATCGACAGAGCGGGTGAGATATCCATCGCGCTGTAAGCCGCGAAGATTCTCGGTCAGGACACTTTGCGTGATATCCCCGATACACCGCTTGAGGCTCCCGAAACGTTTCGGTTCATCCTCTAGCGCGAGGATAATAATCATCCGCCACTTTCCTGTGACATTGGATAGAATAGAGCGGATAGAGCAGTCCGAAGCCTCAGCTTTGCTGCCAACACCAATCGGTAGCATTTTTCTCTCTGGTATTCGATCAATACCGTAATTCATAAGCTGATCGCGACATGGATTCAAGACCCAAAAAGGCCGGTATAGTAGGGCTCAGCATACTAAGTCATTTTAAAGTACGTAATTGCAACGTAGTATTTAATTCCTACTATATAGAACGAGGCTAACCAGAAGGATGAACCGATGTCTCCTAAAGAAATCGTTCTCGCGCTGTTTACCGCTGCGTTCGTCAATCATGATCCAGAGGTCGCGCGTGATCTCGTCACCGCAGATTACATTCAGCATAATCCCCAGATCCAGACCGGCGCGGAGGGGTTGGTCAATTTCATTCCTTTGGTCGAGCAATCTGGGCTGACGGTAACACCCCACCGGGTGATCACAGAAGGGGATATGGTGGTTCTACACAGCACGTTTGAAAACGCTGATGCTTTTGGCGCACCGAGATTTGCAGCATTCGATGTCTTTCGAGTCGAAGATGGTTTGGTCGCCGAGCACTGGGACAATTTGCAACCGATACCCGAGGTCACCGCGTCTGGTCGCGGAATGACGGATGGCGCGATTGAAATCACGGATCGAGATAAGACTGAGGAAAATAAGCAGCTCGTGCTCGGCTTTGTTCACGATGTCTTGGGCCGCGCGGCGCCCGAAAAAGCGTCGCAATACTCAGAAGTCTATATGCAGCACAACCCTAATCTAAAAGACGGAATTGATGGCCTCTTCGAGGGCACACAAGCATGGGCCGATCAGGGCTTTGTCATCACGAAGTTTGAGCCGCAAATCGTGGTCGCTGAGGGCAATTTCGTGTTCGTTGCCTCGGATGCCACAGTCAGCGGAAAGCCTTGGGCATTTTTCGATCTCTGGCGCGTTGAGGATGGGCTGATTGTTGAGCACTGGGACGTGGTCTCGCCTACGCCCGCAGAGATGGTGCACGATAACGGAAAATTCTAGTCTGAACGAACGCCTGGCGGTTCGGCGGGTGTCGGTCCGTCCGTCAGCTTGCAAAATGTCGAAAACCGAGCCTACCATCACTACGCGCTGGACCTATACGGATGAGGTGACGATCCGATATGAAACCGATTGCAACGTTTTTGGCCGCGCTGATCAGCCTGGCATCATGGTATTTCGCACCCGCATCAGCGCAGGAGAAAGCGCCGGTCGGAATGACAAAATTGACCTTCGAAGACGCAACGCGACTGTCTTGGGACAAAAGCTCGAACCGTCCCCTGGTCACCACCATTTGGTATCCGGCCCCACCCGAAACCGATATGATGGATCTGTCTTTCCCAGACGACAATCCGATTTTTACCGGCGGTGCCGCAGCTTGGGGGGCGCCCATCGCTACCGAGCAGCGCTATCCGCTCGTGGTCCTTTCGCATGGCACCGGCGGTAGCAGCCTACAAACCATGTGGCTGGGCCGAGCGCTCGCCGAAGCAGGTTTTATTGCAATCGCGATCGATCATCACGGCAATACAGCCGCAGAAGCCAGCTTTGATCCGCGGGGGTTTCGCATGCCCTGGCACCGCGCCATGGACGTCTCCGTCGTGCTGGACGAGATCATCGCACATGCCGAATGGGCGCCGTTCATTGATCAAGACCGAATCAGCATGGTCGGGTTTTCGCTCGGAGGCTACACCGCGATCGCCCTCGCCGGAGGCCGAACAGATCTCGATCGCATGGCGCAGTTTTGCGCGAGCGAGCGCCGCGATGGGACGTGCGACCCACAACCGGAATACCCCGAGGCAGAAGCGGACTTTTTGGCCCTCCTCGAAGACGATGCAGTCTTAATCCAAGATCTCGAACAGTCCGGGCGCGATTTTTCCGACGCGCGCATCAAAAAGTTCGTCACACTCGCGCCAGCGGTGGTCCAGGCGTTTACAGATCAAAGCCTATTGAACATCTCGGTCCCGATGCTTGCAATTATCGGGGACTCTGATCGCATCGCACCGGCGGCGACAAATGCAGAGCGCGTCTACAATCGTGTGGCTGGGGCAGAGCTGAAAATTATTGACGGCGCTGGCCATTACGCCTTTTTGAGCCGCTGCACGCCGTTCGGTGAACTGCATGTGCCAATTTGCCAAGATCCTGGGGAAGCGCGCGGCGATATTCACGCGGCAGCGATGTCCGCGATCCTCGCCTTTTTAGAACCGCAGAACTGACCGTGTTACTCAGCGTCCGGCCAACTATCCGGCGGCGGCATGGCGCTGGCGACTTCGCGATAGGGGCGCGACAATTCTGGTCAAAAACTGGAAGAGCCTTATCTGAGGCGTATATTCTGACGGGATTACTTGCCGAATTGGTCGGCATCGGCATAGGCTGCGCGATATGCAGGCCGCGTCTCTAGGCGGTCCAGATATGCCCCAAAGACCGGATCCTGGCACAAGCCATAAGCGTTGGCCCAGCGGATATTGTGGCCCGCAATACAGTCCGCCGCTGTGAAGGCATCGCCGCAAATGTACGCTTGCGCGGCCAATCGCGCGATGAGCTGCGGCTCGATCTCGCCGGCCCACTTGGTTTTGTGAAGCTCGAAGATGGAGTCCTGCTTCAGCCCCTCGGGCAAGAGATCGCGATGCAAGCGCATTTGCCAAAGAATGGCGTCCATCCAGCTTGCGCCAAACTGGATCATTTGTAGGTAGTCGGCCCGCGCGCGGCTAACCCCCGGCGGCGGCGCTAGGTTCTTATTTGGATAGGCTTCAGCGAGCCACATCACCATAGCGCCGCTTTCAAGCAGCGTTTGAACCGATCCATCTTCCCAAGTGATGTCGACCATGGGCAGATTATGGTTTGGGTTTTTTGCCAGCATCTCTGGTGTCAGCATGGCGCCGCGGATGACCGCGACGATTTCAGTCTCGAACGCATCGCCGACCACTTCATGCAGCATCCATTTCGCCCGCACACTGCGGGTCAGCGGATAGTGATAGAGTTTCAAGGCTTTGATCATCATACCCGCCGGTCCGGCAAAACTGCCTTAGCGCTCGAGGACATCTTTGACCCATGGTCCAAGCGGCGCTTCGCCCAGCATGGCGATCTGCGTCGCGGTCGAGACCTCGTTGATCGCCTCTTGCGGCCGCGCGATGGGATGGACCGCGCGACGCAAAGGTCGTGTGCCCTTTGGCATGGCGATGATCTCGGCAATTGCCCGCGGGACATCCATCGGATCGGTCGATCCGCCGCCGGTGCGCTCGCCCATAACAGCCGTGAGTTCGGGATAAGCGCCAAGCAAATCCTCGCTGGTACGGTCTTTGAGCGGCGCTGAATTGGCATTGTTGTTCGCCCAGATGCGCGTCGGGTAGCCGCCCGGCTGAATGATCGTCACATCAACACCGTGCGGCACCAGCTCATAGGCCATTTGCTCGCTCATCGCTTCGAGCGCGAATTTGGTCGCAGAATATTGGCCAAAGCCGGGGATGATAAGCCGACCAAGCTGCGAGGAGATGTTGAAAATCTGACCACCGCCATGCGCACGCATGCTCGGCAAAGCGGCCAGCGCCATGCGATGACAGCCATAGACATTGGTGTCGAAGATCAGCTTGGTCGCTTCCATGTCCTGCACCTCAATCGGCCCGCCAACCGAGATCCCGGCATTATTGATCAGGACATCAAGCTTGCCCTCATTGGCGGCCAGCGCCTCAGCCACACCCGCCTCGACTTGAGCATCCGATGTGACATCGATCTCGATCACGCTGAGATCCAAACCATCGGCGCTTGCCAGGTCACGGATCTCCTCGGCTTCGGGGCGCGGGACAGTGCGCATCGTGGCATACACTGTGGCGCCGGGCCGGGCATAATATTCCGCGCCAAGACGCCCGAAGCCAGACGAGGACCCAGTTACCAGGATTGATCGGCCGGACAGATCGGGCCCATCTGTACTTGCGCTCTCCGATTGGGCCTGCGCCGCTTGGCTCGCTGCGACCGCTGCCCCGGCCCCCAGAGCCAAAAGCTGGCGGCGATCCAAATTG
>JBCCXW010000134.1:0-8967 GCA_039191105.1 Pseudomonadota bacterium | reverse complement strand
GTCGAACGGTCGGGGCGTCCGCTGTCTGTATCCTTGGCGCAAGCCGATGTCGCGCCTGAGGGGTGGAAGCTCTTACTGGCGGAGATCGAGCGCGCGGCGGAGGACGGGCTCGATATGCGTGCGCAGGTTGGACCGCGTCCCGTCGGTTTGCTTTTGGGCTTGGAACTGACGCTCAATCCGTTCTCTGGCCATCCTGTCTATCAAGCGATTGCTCATGAGCCGTTTGAGGCGCGGCTCTCTGCGTTGCGGGATCCAGCCTTTCGCACGCGGTTGCTGAACGATGAGCCGGATGCAGACAATCCTTTTGTGAAATCGATTTTGCGCAGCTTCGGGAAAATGTTCGTTCTCGGCGATCCACCAGATTATGAACCGACGGCCGATAAAACCGTAGCCGCCATCGCGAAGGCTCGGGGCACCACACCGGAAGCTGTCGCGCTCGATCTGATGTTGCAAGATGAGGGGCGCGGCATGCTCTATCTGCCCTTTCTCAATTATGCGCAAGGCAGTCTCGACCCGGTCAAGACGATGCTCGAAAGCCCCGCCAGTTTGCCAGGCCTCTCAGATGGCGGGGCACATGTCGGTATGATTTGTGATGGATCATTCCCGACGACCTTGCTGACCCATTGGACCCGCGATCGCACGCGCGGTGACAAGATTCCGCTCGAATTCCTGATCAAGCGCCAAAGCCACGACACGGCCGCTTGGGTCGGTTTGAAGGATCGGGGGCTCTTGAAGCCGGGCTATCGGGCCGATTTGAACGTGATCGATTACGATCATTTGACGCTCGGTACGCCTTACATTGTTCATGATCTGCCCGCCGGGGGGCGGCGTCTGATGCAAACGGCTCAAGGCTATGAGGCGACTTTGGTGGCCGGTAAGATCATCCAGCGGGACGGCACCGTGACAGGCGCGAAACCTGGGCGTTTGGTTCGAGGTGCTCGGGCGGTATAGCTGATGTGCAAAACCTCATCCTGAGCGAAGTCGAAGGATGAGGTTTTCACCATCTCCGCTCATCCCGGCCGCAGCGCAGCGGAGAGCCGGGACCTGGAGTTGCTGGGTCCCGGATAAATGCTTCGCATTTTCCGGGATGACAGGGTTTATACTACCTGCTCAGGATGATAGGGGCTATCCAGCTTTCGCTAATGCTTCGCGACGTTTCTCAGCGGCGGATTTCCGGACGCTTTCTGAGCGCAACTGTCCGCAAGCGGCGAAAATATCTCGGCCGCGTGGGGTCCGGATCGGGCTCGCATAGCCCGCCCGATTGACCACTTCTGCAAAGGCTTCGATCGCGTCCCAGTCTGAGCAGGCATAGGGACTGCCGGGCCAGGGATTAAACGGGATCAGATTGATCTTTGCTGGGACACCGCGCAGCAATTTGACCAAGTCGCGGGCTTCAGCAAGGCTATCGTTCACGCCTTTCAGCATGACATATTCAAACGTCACGCGTTTGGAGTTTCCGAGATCGGGATACGCGCGGATCGCGTCGAACAGCGTTTGCAAATCATATTTGCGGTTAATCGGAACAATCTCATCGCGGAGGTCATCGCGCACCGCGTGTAGCGAGATGGCGAGCATCGCGCCGGTGCGTTCGCCAAGTTCTGGGATCTTTGGTGCGACGCCTGCTGTTGACACCGTGATCCGGCGGCGACCAATCGCGATCCCATCCCCATCGCTAATCGTGTCGATGGCTTCAGCGACATTGTCGAGATTGTAGAGCGGCTCACCCATGCCCATAAAGACAATGTTGGTGAGGCGGCGGTTTTCCATACTGCTCGGCCATTCCTCAATCGCGTCGCGGGCGATCAAGACTTGAGAAACAATTTCCTGTGCGGTGAGATTGCGCACCAGCTTTTGCGTGCCGGTATGGCAGAACGTACAGTTCAGCGTGCAGCCAACCTGGCTTGAAACGCATAATGCGCCGGATTTGCTGACATCTGGAATGAAAACGCTTTCGCCCTCAATCCCTTGCTGAAACCGAACCAACCATTTTTGCGTGCCGTCCACGGAGACCTGATGATCTGCAATCTCAGGCCGGCCAAGGTGATAGGTCTTTGAGAGTTGCGCGCGCAGATCTTTAGCCACATCGGTCATCGCCATAAAATCCTGGCAGCCCATATGATGCGCCCATCGGCGGATCTGTTTCGCTCGCATACCAGCCTTTTTTGGTGGCACGCCGAGCGCTTCCATCTCTGCCTTCAGCCCAGGCAAAGACAGGCCTGCCAGCGGTTTGAGGGCTGGGGCAATGTCTGGGCGTTTGGAGAGATCGAGCTCGACTTTCATGCCGCGCCTATATCAGAGCCGCGCCAAGAATGCACCCATCTGCCATCAGCCGATGCGCAGCACCTTTTTAGCTGAACACGCCGACATCGTGACCCCCTTTGGGATCTGGCCCATACTTATTGGGGCCGGTGGTTCCCGGCATCGCCATCCAGATCAATTGCCCAATCGTGGTCAGCAATCCGATGAGAGGCAACATGTTGAGAATGGCAAACACCAAGACCAACCACCCGGTCTGGCCGAGATCATGGAATCGCCGAACCCCCAAGGCGATGCTTGGGATAAGGATCGCGAGCCCGCCCAGCACCAATATCCCGGTCAGGAGAAATCCAATCGGATTGAGATCGAGCTCGCCATCCGTGCCGAGGCTGCCGCCGATCGTGGCAAGCAAAAATACGCTCACAAACGCGATGATCATTGTCGCAAGGAAAATCCACCAATATTCCGCGCGCCGGGATCGACCTTGGAAATTTGTGTAGTTTTTGAAGAAAAGCTGAATCGCTTCGATCATGCCCATAGTGTTCCTCCCCTCGTATGAGAACGTCTATTGCCGATCTGCTTTTCTAACGGAGTTTCAGGCAAATGTAACGCTTTCATCGCGGCACCAGGCGGCGTTTGCCCATAGACTAAGGCGGAAATCGTTACTGAAACTCATAGCCCGGCGTGAAGCGTGGATCTTGGCCATACTTATTGGCGCCCGCGGTTCCGGACCCAAACTGAGTCCAGAAGAACTGGATTATCCCGCCAAGCGCACCGATCGGAGGAATGATGTTGAGACAGGCAAACAGGGCCACCAACCAGCCAGAATGGCCCATATCGTGGAACCGACGAATATGCAGTGTGACCATTGGGATAAATGATATCAGCGCAAAGGCGATGGAGCCGTAAAAGAGGGTTTCACCTGCCGGCGTCAGGTTTTCGACGTCATACGCATTTCCGTCTAACCCATAGCGAATGACGAAATAGAAGAAAGTGCCGCATACGCCCCAGAAAAACACATTCGCCCACAGCATCTCAAACCGTCGCGACCGACCGAAAACATCAAAACTGCGCGCATAGAAAAGCCACACACCGCGTATTGGACTCATGGCATACACCTCCGAACAGAGCCTATCTTTGCCCCTGGAAATTGTGATGCTCTTTGAAGGTCGGCTGTGGTCCAGCTCTGATTATGCCGCCGCGGTCTTTTTGCCTGGCGTATCTTTGACATATGCGCCGCGCATCTCGCGAGACGGTTTGATGACTGGCGCCGCGCTTTCGAGGCTTTCGGTCGGCGCGACGAAGAGATAAGCATCCGGCAACAATTGCCGGGCCATATTCTCGATCACATCTTGCCGCGCCGTTTTGGTCAGACTGTCGAGGACGTTGCCACACAAAATCACGTCGAACAGGCCCAGATCTTGCGCAGGATGCATCAAATTGTGGCGGCGAAAGTGCACCATTTCTCGAAACTTATCGGCAATCGCCCAATCCCCGGACTCTTGGCGATTAAAATGAGTCATGAGGCGGTGAATCGAGAGGCCTTTTTGGACATCGAAGTGACCGTACACGCCTTGCTTCGCGGCCTCAACGCTATTGGCGGAGACGTCGGTGCCAATGATTTCAAGATCGGCTTTGGCGAGCGGCGAACCGACATCTTCGTGAATGCGCATCGCAATCGACCATGCCTCTTGGCCTGTGCCCGCACCCGCGCACCAAACCCGCAAGCGGCCGCTATTCGACAATTTCAGCCGCTGCGGCAGCGCATGCGAGACAATTTGGTCGAGCAAGTCTTTCTCACGAAAGAAGCGCGTGCGCTTATTGGTCAGTGCTGCAGCAACTTCTTGCTCAAAGCGCGGATTTGGGCGGGCTTTTAAACAATGCACCAAATCATCCAGCGTGGCGAAATTCTCACGTCGGGAAATCGCGCTCAGCCGCGCTTCCATAAGATAGGCTTTTGAGGGGGCAAAATGCTGTCCGGTAACGCGCTGGGCGAGATCTGCTAGCTCGTTAAATGTGCTTTCCCGCATTTGCCTTGCGCCTCAAGAATCTTCCAAAGGTTACCAAATATCCCGATTTTATTAAGAAATTGCTTCAGAGAAGCCCAACTTCTGCGAATTTGCTTTCAACGATTTCGGCATCAAACGGCTTCATGATGTACTCATTGGCGCCGGCCCGGATGGCCTCGCTGATATGTTCGGAGTCGTTTTCGTTTGTGCAAAATACGACGATAGCGTCGCGGCCATTTTCCTCTCGGCGCAAAGCACGCAGAAAGTCGAGGCCGTTCATCACCGGCATATTCCAGTCCAATAGGATCGCATCCGGCATTGAGTGTCGGCAGATTTCAAGCGCTTCGGCGCCGTGAGCGGCTTCTTTGACCGAGAAAGACAGATCCGAGATGATCCGCCCCGCCACTGTGCGCACGACGCGTGAATCGTCGACAATCAAACATTGCTTCATCATGTATCCGTCCGCTTTGCGTACTTCAACATGATGATCCAGGGTTTTGTTTAACAGTTCGTTAGCCTTCTGCGCGCAGGCCGGTGACGACAAAGCTCACCTGTTCTTCGCCGCTGGAAAACGAAATCTCCCCGCCAAGATCGCTCGCCACCATTTTTGCAAACAAAGGCTGGATTGTATGCGCCGACCACCCCTCTTCGGGTGTGTTGCCGCTCAAAGCAGAGGCCGCAAACTCAGATAAGCGCGCCTTTGGCCCTTTGGCATGCGCCGCAACGCTGAGCCCCTCATCGGTATTGCTCACATGCAAAGTGACCACACCGCCGCGCGGCACCGCTGAAGTTGCCATAATGACGAGGTTCATCAGAACACGTGCGTGCCCGCAGCTGAAATGGTCGGTCTCAATCTCCCACTCAACACTCGGTTTGTGGCTTTTCATAAAGCCTTCGACAATCTGCCGGACCTCATGACGGTCAGCCGCGGTGTCAGAGAGACCGGCTGAGCCGAAGGCATAGCGCAACAATTGTATACGCGCGCCCGCCGCTTCTGCGCCATTGTGTAACAATTGCTCGGCTTGCGCTTTCATATCGGCATCGCCTGGCTCCGCCATAAGTTCGAGCGCGGAGTTCACGGACGCCACCGGTGAAATCAAGTCATGGCAAATTCGAGATGCAATATAAGCGGCGAGTCGTGCAGGTTCGATCATCTATCAGCCCCAAGAAATTGAATCTCTACTTTGTAACCGATTCGCTCGTGTGTGACGTGTCTATTCGTTTAGATCTTCCGGGCGATCGATCTCATCAAAGCCGTCTCGGGCGCTTTTGAAGGTCAGGAAAAATAGTCCCGAGGCGAGCAGTACGCTTAAAGCAGCCCCTAGGCCATAAGCGATCCAGCCATGTGCGGTCATATGGACCCCAAGGCTGCCCCACATCGCGGCAACGCCCCAAAAGGTGAGCGCGAGCGCAAAAGCAGCGACGGCAATGAGCAGTAAATTTGATCCCATGCACTTCACCTATATGGCTGCACCGCAAAGTCCATAAGTAATCCCATATCGAGCGTGGGTCCCTGACAGGTAACGGATTTGAAATCTGAAAATCGCGCCCTACGCCTTGTCAGGTTCGAGAACTGGTTATTAAGTCTTTAACGGCACAATTCTTGAACGAGGATGACCGAATCTTATCGCCTGCTGGGCGAGTGTAGAGTGATATGGAGCACGCAGTTGTGTTGAAAAGAATGTCGTCTGGAATGCGAAGCTTGGTTGCCCTCGGCGCTTTGGGGGTCCTCTCAGCGGCAACCGTGATGACGCTCGAGCTCGAACAAAAACCGATCGTCATAGATGCTCCCGTGGAGGAGGTCGCGCCGATTGCGTTGGCCAGTCTGACCTTGGATGCGGAAGAGTTTGGCATTGGCGAACCGCTTGAGGCGCGCGTGATGACGCTGAAACGCCGCGAAACGCTTTCAGATCTCATCAACCGTTTGGATCTTGAGGGCAATGACGGTCACCGCGCATTGTATAGCCTGACCAATACCGACCTGTTGGATGCGCGGCGCGTCCAACCGGGCCTCAAAGTCACCGCACATCTCGCAGAGGAGTCTTTGAACGCATTAAGTGTAAACCTTGAAGCTGGTCGGCGATTGCTCGCCAAGCGCATGCCGGATGGTGAGTTTCAAGCCATGGCGCTTGACTCGCAGCTGATCGCCAAACCGATGATCGTACAAGGCAGCATTGAAACCAGTCTCTACCAAGACGCCCATAGTCTTGGGGCGGAAGATCAGCAGGTCGTCGATTTCGCGCAAGTGTTTGCATATGATTTGGACTTTCAGCGCGAAGTCCATCCTGGCGACGCATTTGAAATGGTGTTCAATGTGCTGACCGATGAGCGCGGCAATATTATCCGTCGCGGTGAAGTTTTGTACGCCCGTCTCAGTGGTAAGGCGGTGGACAAAGCGTTCTATCGCTTCACCACGCCCGACGAGAAGGTCACGGACTATTTCCAAGCCAATGGCGAAAGCTCGACAAAATTCCTGATGAAAACGCCGATCAATGGCGCCCGGCTTTCATCTCGGTTCGGTAAGCGCCGGCATCCGATCAGCGGCTATACCCGCTTACACAAGGGTACCGATTTTGCAGCGCCGACGGGGACGCCCATCTATGCGGCCGGACATGGCGTGGTCGAGCGTGCGAGCCGGTTTGGGGGGTATGGCCACTATATTCGAATCCGCCATGCGAACGGTTATAAAACGGCCTATGCGCACTTGTCTCGTTATGCGCGCGGGATGCGCAAGGGCCGCCGAGTGCGCCAAGGCGACGTGATCGGCTATGTCGGTTCGACCGGTGCGTCGACGGGCCCGCACTTACACTACGAAGTCTATACAAATGGCAGGGCGGTCGACGTGATGCGCCTTAAACTGCCAACCGGACGCAAACTGGCCATGGATCCAGAGATTTATGCGGCATTTGAGATCGAGCGTGACCGCATTGATGCGATCCGCAATTCCGGCGCCGCCCCGAGCAATCTCTTGGTCGCCGCAGCCGTTGTGCCGCCGACCCCGTAAAAAAAGCCCCGCTCAAAGTATGGGCGGGGCTTGACCTGCTTAGTTAAGCGCTGCAGCGCCCTTGGCGAACTCGTTCGGGATCCCGTTTAGAGTGAGGCTATGGCCTTCGGAATCGATTTCGATCTTGGTGCCATCATGGATCCGACCTTCGAGCAACAAGCGCGCCAGCGGATCTTGCAGCTCTTTTTGGATGACCCGCTTTAGTGGCCGCGCACCATACACCGGATCATATCCGCGCTCCGCAAGCCACAGCCGCGCCGCTTCCGACAATGACAGCGTCATTTTGCGATCCCGCAATAAACCGCCGAGGCGGGCGATTTGGATATCGACAATATGATCGATCTCATTTCGGCCGAGACGTTGGAAGAAAACGGTCTCATCAATCCGGTTGATGAATTCAGGACGGAAATGCGCCCGGATGGCCGCCGAGACGGCCTCGCGTTGCGCGACTGACAATTCGCCTTCGTCGCCGCTGGCAATCGCTTCTGCGCCAAGATTCGAGGTCATGATGATGACGGTGTTCTTGAAATCCACAGTGCGGCCTTGGCCATCGGTCAGGCGGCCATCGTCCAGGACTTGCAAAAGCGTGTTGAACAGATCCGGATGGGCTTTTTCGACCTCATCGAACAGCACGACTTGATATGGTCTGCGCCGCACCGCTTCGGTGAGCACGCCGCCTTCATCATAGCCGACATAACCGGGCGGGGCCCCGATCAATCGCGCCACGGAGTGTTTCTCTTGAAACTCAGACATATCGAGGCGCAAGACCGCGCTATCATCATCAAACAGGAATTCCGCCAGGGCTTTGGTCAACTCCGTTTTGCCAACGCCGGTGGGCCCGACAAACAGAAAAGAGCCAATCGGTCGGTTCGGGTCTTGGAGCCCTGCGCGGGCGCGGCGTACAGCGTTTGAGACCGCTTGCAGGGCATCGTCTTGCCCAACGACGCGCGCGCGCAAAGCATCTTCCATGCGAAGCAATTTCTCGCGCTCACCCTCGAGCATTTTGTCGACCGGTATCCCGGTCCATTTGCTGACCACCGCAGCGATATGGTCGGGCAGCACAACTTCCGAAACTAGGCCGCCCTCTTGGGCGCTTTCATCGCCTTGCTCAACGTCGGAAATTTGTTTTTCCAAAGCAGGAATCTTCGAGAATTTGAGTTCCGAGGCGGTTTGCAAATCGCCGACGCGCTGGGCTTCCGCCATCTCCGCATAAGCGCGATCCAGCGTTTCTTTCGCAGATGCCGCGCCTTTCAGCTTGTCTTTCTCAGCGGCCCAGGCGGTGGTGAGCTCGTCAGATTTTGTCTGCAGCTCAGCAATTTCGCCCTCAATGGTTTGCAGCCGGTCTTTTGAGGCGGTATCCTTTTCTTTCTTCAACGCTTCGGCCTCAATTTTCATCTGTAAGAGGCGTCGATCGATCTCATCCAGCGCTTCAGGCTTGGAGTCGACTTGCATGCGCAAGCGCGACGCCGCCTCGTCCATTAGGTCAATGGCTTTATCGGGCAAAAACCGGTCGGTGATATAGCGATTAGACAGCGTTGCCGCAGACACGATTGCCCGGTCGCTGACCCGAACGCCATGATGGGCTTCATACCGGCCCTTTAAGCCGCGCAGGATTGAGATCGTATCCTCGACGGTCGGTTCATTGATATAAACCGGCATAAACCGGCGAGCCAGCGCGGCATCACCTTCGACATATTT
>JBCCXW010000133.1:0-9321 GCA_039191105.1 Pseudomonadota bacterium | reverse complement strand
TATGACGACAAGCCAGCCGATCACCCATGTCGCAACGACTGACATCAAAGATATGATGGCGCCTGGCCCCGAGCGGCGGATGGACTTGCCAGGGTTCGCCAGTGAGTTTGTTGATTTCCCACATTTTATTATCCGCATTACAGAGCGGATTTGGCACGACCGTGAGGTGGACTTATGCCTCGAATGGTATGCCGATACGTGCGCGATCCACACTCTGGCGGGCGATATTTTGGGCGCGCAACCCGTTGTCGATAATACTTGGGCGACGCTCAAAGCGTTTCCTGATCGCCGACTGGACGCAGACAATGTCATTTGGTCGGAGGAAGGCGGTGGGGCGTTTTATTCCTCGCATTTGATCACGTCGAAAATGACCAATGAGGGGCCAAGCGAGTTTGGTCCGAGGACTGGAAAAAAACTCCGTATCCTGACCATCGCGGATTGTCTTTGTCGAGAGAACCAGATCATTGAGGAGTGGCTTGTCCGCGATAATCTCGCCGCCGTTCAGCAATTGGGCTTCGATCCAAATCACATCGCCCACGAACAAGCGCAGTCTGATAAAACCAAGCGCTTTAGCCTGATCGACTTTCACGCGCAGAATCGCGCAGCGGTATTGGAGGGCGATAAGGTTGATACCGGGTCAACAGAGGCGCGTTCCATTGCGACGAAAGCGCTCAAAGCCTGTTTCGCCGCGGCCGGCAGTGATGCGCTCGGTGACCTCTATGATTATCGTGTGCGGGCACAATTTCCAGGTGATGCCTTGCTCTACGGACCTGACCAGATCACCGATTGGATGCGCGCGCTATTGGAAGCGTTTCCGGACCTATGTCTTTCCATCGACCATGTCGCTGAGATTCCCTATCTGGGGGACGCAAAAGACGTGGCGTTGAGATGGTCTGCCGCAGGGACCCATAGCGGGGCAGGGCGGTATGGCCCGCCAAGCGATGCACCGATTTACATTCTGGGCGTGACACAGGCCCGAGTGATCAAGGGGCGCGTGCGCGAACAAGTGACCGTCTGGGACGATATCGCATTGCGCCGACAGATCGCGACGGCGAGAGCTTTGCGTGACTGATCTTCCTTACATCGTCGACGCCCACCATCATCTCTGGGATCTCGAAGCATGCCAGCACACTTGGCTTGCTGAAAAAGGCGTGGTTCGTTTCTTTGGCGATCCCGCGCCCATCCAAAAGAATTATCATGTTCCAGACTTAAAGGACGACTTTGGCGCCTTGCCCATTCGAAAATCAGTCCACATTCAAGTTGGCGTTGAGCCGGCGGACAGCTTGACCGAAACGCAGTGGCTGCAGACCCAAGCCGATCAGTTTGGCCTCCCCAATGCGATTATTGCGTTTTGTGATTTAACGCGCGACTCTGCCGCGAGGAATTTAGAGGCGCATGCGCAACACACAGCTGTGCGCGGCGTCCGCCAAATTATTGGTCGCAGCGCTGAAGAAGATCGAAAAACGGGCACGTCAGGCTTGCTCTCTGACTCGAGATTTGAACGCGGACTGAGGTGGCTCGCGGCTCGCGACATGTCGTTTGACCTTCAATTGACGCCGCCCCTGATGCAAGACGCGGCCAAGCTGTTTGCTCAGCTCCCAGATTTAAAAGTCGCACTCTGCCATTGCGGATCGCTGAGTCAGTTTGATCGAGCCAGCTTGGCGGAGTGGAAAAGCGGGTTACACCTGCTGGCGGAATTGCCGAATGTGATATGCAAAGTCTCCGGCTTTGGCATGTTCAATCCCGCATGGACGCAAGACAGCATTGCGCCGCTCGTTCACCGTGCGATCGAAATTTTCGGGCCCTCGCGCATCGCCTTTGGGTCAAACTTTCCCGTTGATAAGCTCTATGCGAGCTATGAAGATACGATTGGGACCTATCTTAAAATTTGCGCGCCATACTCCACGGATGAGCGCGATATGATGTTCCATACGGTCGCTGAAGCGTTCTACCAGATCTAAAACTGTGAGCGAACCGATTGGGTCAGCGCGGCGGCGCCAGACAGCATGAAACTGTGATCAGATCCGAGCAGAAATAAACTGGCCCCCTTGGACCGCCAATGCGGGATCTCTTTAAGATCAGCTGTAAACATGCCGATGGTCACGCCGGCTTCGAACCCTTTGGCGCAAATCAGTTCAACTGCGTCAATCACACGCTGGTCATTCGAGGTTTCAGCGCCGAGCGACACAGATAAGTCCGCCCTGCCAATAAAAAACGCATCAATCGCGCTGACGGAAAACATATCCTCGAGATGCTCGAGCGCTTCTGCGTCTTCGATTTGCGCAATGGTGACGGTGGTTTCATGGCTGATGGCTTTGTGTTCAGCCATTTTTCGCGCGCCATAGCCAGCCGCTCGTGTCGATCCGGCATAGCCGCGTCCGGCGCCAAAATGGGCGTTCCCCGCCAGCGCTTCAGCATCATTGCCAGTAATCACATGCGGGACGAGCACACCCGTCGCACCGCAATCAAGAGCATTTAAAATATGCTCGGGACGATTGGCCGGAACCCGAACCAAGCTCGGTTTGCCAACATGAGACAGGGCAAGCAGGCACGCGTTAATGTCGCTTCTATCGAACGGCGCGTGTTCGGCATCCAAGCAAATCACATCTAGATCGGTCCGCCCCAACACCTCACAAATCATCGAAACGGGCGTTTTGACAAATGTGCCGACCACTGGTTCTTGACGCCGAAGGCGCTGTTTAAAGGTCATGACCATAAACGCTTTGAGGCGATTTCTGCACCCTCTGCGAGCGCCCCAAGCTTGGCATACACAATGTCTTCGTCGACCGCGCCGAACCCGGCAAATGTTGAAAAGCCGCAATCAGTTCCAGCGATCACGCGTTCTTTCCCAACAATATCGGTGAAACGCTCTATCCTTTGCGCGACGAGTTCTGGATGCTCAATAAAGTTTGTCGTCGAGTCGATCACACCGGGGATGAGGATTTTGTCTTGCAGCTCACCGCGCTGCTCGGCGTCAGCAAATACGGTCCACTCATGGCCATGGCGAGGATTGGCATTTTCAAACAGAAGGCCTTGCGGTTTGGCTTTCAGGGCCACAGGGAGCACCTCATCCATTGAGGCGTCGCAATGATGCGGACCTTCATAATTGCCCCAGCAAATATGCATGCGAACGCGATCACCTGGGACATTGCGGAGCGCGTGATTGAGCACTTCAACGTGTTGGCTGGCGAGCCGGTGATAATCCTCAAGCGGTTTGTCTTTGAACATCATATGCCGTCCAAGCCCCAAGTCCGGTGTATCGAGCTGTAAAATGTGTCCCGCCTCCACAATCGCCTCGTATTCCGGGCGCATCGCTTCGGCCAGTGCTTCGAGGTATTCGTCTTGGCTGCTGTAATACTCGTTCGGTTGGAACAGGGCGATGACGCCAGGGCTGGCGGCATTCATGAAGCTGTCCGAATGGCCTGTATCGCTCAGTGCGGTCGAAAAGTGACGCAAGTCTGCTTCCAGAGGCGCCATGCTTTTGACTTTAATTTCACCGATACATTTTGGGCGGCGATAGGTAGGCGTACCGCCGCCTTTGGCTTGGCGTTCGAGAAATCCTGGGAAGTCTTCAAGATCCGCAGGTGGGCGCCGCGGGCTGTCGCCATCAAACCCGGTAATTCGATCTTTAATGTAGGTGGCATACGAGATCTTGCTCATCTCGCCATCGCTGACAATGTCGATCGCGGCCTCTCTTTGGCGGGCCACTGTTTTAGATACCGCGCGGCCAATGACATCGTCGAACACGGATTCAGGAACCCGCTCACCGGCTTCGTGCGCAAAGACGAGATCCGTCACTTCTTTCGATCTTGGTAAGCTGCCGACATGGGTTGTCAGTATGCGATCCTGACTCGTCTGCATTGTGTTCCCTCCGAATATGCATTCGAAGTCATACGTCTATGCAGACGCCCGTGCAATAGATCCGCCCGGAATCAGGGCGCCCTCAAACACACGCTTTTCGTGAGATTGGTCGGGGCGTTCGACGCGCTCGGTGATCATCCGCACGGCGGCTTCTGACATGCGCCCGATCGGTTGGCGGATTGTGGTCAGTTCATAGCTGGCAAACTGGCTCATGCCGATGCCGTCAAAGCTCACAATCGACAGATCTTTCGGGACATTGAACCCAAGCACAGAGCGCGCTTCGTCCATGCACCCCATCGCCATCATATCATTTACGCAAATGATTGCAGTCGGGCGGTCTTCTGTCAGGTGGTTGATGTCTTGTAAGCCTGCCGTGCCGCTCTCGTAAGAGAAATCGCCTCGATATTCATACACATTTTCGATGCCGATTTCGTCAAGACTTTCCCGAACCGTACGCGCCCGTTCGCGGCTGACCATATTGTCTTCCGGGCCCGTAATCAGAGCGGCCCGCGAGTGACCGAGCGACTTTAACTGTTGCACGATCTCTCTGACTTGTTCGGATGGGTCACAATAGACCACTGTGTTCGGGTGATCGTTAAAATAACGATTGAAAAACACGACTGGAATATGACGCTTTTCGAGCAATGCATATTGCGCATGCGACATATGTGATGCGGAAATCACGCCATCAACTTGATATTGCCAAGCCTGTTCGATGACCGCTTCGGCATCCTCTTCCGTTTCGACGGTAAATAAGAGAGCCTGCAGTCCTGCCTCGACGAGATGCTCAGTGATCTTGAACAAGACTTCGGGGTAATAGAGGTTGAGGCGTCCCGAAACGAGAATCGCGACCAGATTGGAGCGCTGCGTGATCAACCCGCGTGCGATTGCATTTGGTTGATATTCCAGCTCCTTTGCGGCTTTCATAACGCGCTCACGCATCTTTCCGGAAATGCTCGCGCCAGGCTTAAAGCACCGCGATACGGCAGACTGAGACACGCCAGCCAAGCGCGCGACGTCGTAAGAGGTTGCCCGTCGACCTTTGATCAAAGGTACAACGGTTGCGTCAGACTTAGGCGGTTTCTTGTTCCGCGGGCTGTTGGCCATAACGTCTCACTCGAATGTCTGCCTGCTCTTTATGACCGGCAAACCCTTCCAAAGCGCACAGGCGAGAACAATATTCCCCGACCATAACAGAAGCCTCTCGCGTCACACGCTGGAAGGTGCAGGTCTTGAGAAACTTACCAACCCAAAGCCCGCCTGTATAGCGTGCGGCTTTCATGGTTGGTAGCGTATGATTGGTCCCGATCACTTTGTCGCCATAGGATACATTTGTTTCTTGGCCCAAGAAGAGCGCGCCATAATTCGTCATATTGTCCAAGAAATAGTCAGGATCCTGGGTCATCACTTGGACGTGTTCTGACGCGATTTCGTCGGCAATTTCGACCATCTCCTCATAGCTGTCACAGACGATGACTTGTCCATAGTCGCGCCAAGCTTCACCGGCAATATCGGCGGTCGGAAGCCATTTGAGCTGCCTTTCGACCGCTTCCATTGTTCGTTTTGCGAGGCGCTCCGAGTTGGTCAGAAAAACCGCCGGGGAGGTTGGGCCATGCTCGGCCTGGCCGAGGAGATCGGCCGCGCAGAAGTCTTCGTCAACGCTCTCGTCAGCGATGATCAGTGTTTCTGTGGGACCGGCAAAAAGATCGATCCCAACGCGGCCGAACAGCTGGCGTTTGGCCTCAGCAACATAAGCGTTTCCAGGTCCGACGATCATGTCGACGGGGGCAATCGTCTCCGTGCCGATCGCCATCGCACCGATGCCTTGGACACCGCCCAAAGCGTAAATCTCTTCCGCACCCGCCATATCCATGGCCACAACGATGGCAGGGTGAGGGCGCCCCTCAAACGGTGGCGCAGTGGCGATGATACGGGGAACGCCCGCAACTTTAGCGGTCACAACGCTCATGTGGGCGGAGGCGATCAAAGGATATTTCCCGCCGGGAATGTAACAGCCGACCGAGTTCACTGGGACGTTCTTATGCCCCAGCGTGACGCCGGGCAGGGTTTCAACTTCAACCTCTTTCAACGCGTCTTTTTGAATTTGGGCAAAGTTTCGAACTTGCTCTTGCGCGAATCGAATGTCGCTAATCGCCTGCTCATCAAGCTCTTCATAGCAGGCATCAATCTCGTCCTGGCTGAGACGGTAGCGCTCCGGGCTCCAATTGTCGAACTTGGCCGAAAGCTCCCGCACCGCTGCATCGCCGCGGGTCTCAATCTCCTCGAGAATATCTTCAACCGTCTTGCGAACTTGAGCATCTGCTTTTTGCTTTATGTCAGGATCAATGCCCGTTTTCAGCCAACGCGCCATGCTGTACCTCCTAATTCCACGCGGTTCTTAACACTTTTGCATTCGAATGCAAATAGGCGTGTGGTCGTAGATCGTGGTTTAGCCAAGCGTGGCAAACCAGGCCAGGAAAACGAGGATCAAGCCGAAGAAGAGCAGAAGATACCAAGCAATTGTATCGACACGGCCAGGCACGATGTACCAGCCACCTTGTTTCTCATCGCGTCCGTCGGCTTTGAACTTGCGCAATTGGCCCACCACGGTTTGCTCGTGCCACTCTTCCTGGAATCCGTCGATCAGGACGCTTGCAGTCCAAGAGACCACGATATTGATTGCGCCGCCGATGACCACATACCAGGGCCATGCGATATTGGCCGGTTCTAAGCCGAGAAATGGAACGCCAGCGACGATCGCAAACAGTCCAATAAAGCCTGCTGCCACGCCGACAAGCAATCCACGCTCGCTCGTGTGCTTCGATAAAAAGCCAAGGCCGAATAGGGAGAGTTTTGCACCGACAAAGTAAGAGGCCACGCTGCTCAGAGTTTCTAAAATGGATCCGCCGCTATTGATGAAAGCAAATGCGATCGGGACGGCTAACGCGGCCCAAAGAATTGTGAACACGCGCGACATCATCAAAAAGTGCGCCGGACTGCCCTCCGATTTGAAGAAGCGCTGATAATATCCGACCACCGATACGGTCGCTAATGAATTCAGAGCGGAAGACAAGCTGGACATCGACGCCGAAAGAACCGCCGCCGCAATGATCCCCATCAAGCCGGGTATCGCCAAGCTCTGCGCAAATAAGAGAATAATCTCGTTGGGTTGATCGAAGGGCTGACCGTCAAAATGGACGTATAAAAGCGCGCCAATAAAGAAGAAGAGAAAATAGATGAAAAACGCCGCGAACCCCATCATCAGATAAGACTTTTTCGCATCGCCGAGCGTTTTGGCGGCAAGCGCGCGCTGGACCATCATTTGGTTCGTCCCATAAACCGTGATGTGGAACAGCGTCATGGCGAACACGCCGGCCCATACGGTCGGCGCGACAGAAAAGTCGAGTTCGGTCCGGATTGGATTGAGCTTACCATCCGCCGCAAGTGTGCTCAGCGCGCCGGATAGGGGGCTCACCTCAGCGATCAGTCCCCACAAAACAACCCCGGCTCCGAGAAATAAGATCACGCCCTGCAAGACATCGGTCCAAATCACGGCATTCATGCCGCCCAACATCGTATAGACCAAAACGACAAGGGTCATGCCGATGATCGCAATCCTGACATCTATTCCCGTCGCAAACGTGATCACAACGGCGGTCGCGGTCAAAATCGAAGCGCTGGTAATGGTCTGCGTCAGCAGGAAAATCGCTGACATTGTGGTTCGAGACGCAACGCCAAAGCGGCGTTCAAGATACTCATAGATTGAGGCGACCCCGCTATTGTAAAAGAAAGGCAGGAACAGAACGACAACCACGAATATAACGAGCGGATAATTGATATGGATGGCCAGCGCCGCCATGCCATCACCATATGCCCAAGCTGGACCACCGAGGAAGGAGAGGGCGCTAACATAAGTCGCGACTACGGAGATGCCGATCGCCCACCACGGCGTTGACCGGTCGCCCAATTGGTAATCATCCGCCGATTTGACGCGAAGGCTCATCGCGTAACCGAGCCCAAGATTGATCACCAAATAGAAAGCGACAATCGACCAATTTAGCAGTCCGAAGTCTGTCATGTTTGTTTCGTTCAGCCC
Source organism: Pseudomonadota bacterium (assembly GCA_039191105.1). Taxonomy (GTDB): domain Bacteria; phylum Pseudomonadota; class Alphaproteobacteria; order Caulobacterales; family Hyphomonadaceae; genus Henriciella. Next base: position 1,364 of record JBCCXW010000133.1, on the reverse strand, counting down.
ATCTTTGTTTTGACGTTTAAACAAAGATGGGCGGCTTTGCAGCCGCCCATCACGCTTGCTTAAAACGACACGGTCTTAGCGTCTATTGACGAAATCCGAACCGGATCCCGTACATTGCGGGATCTTTAAAGTTCTGGACAATCGCATTCTGACCGAACCGAACGGTGCGGTTGAGAATTTCCTCATCGGTGACATTGGTGCCGAAAATCTCAGCATACCAAAGGTCACTTTCAGGCGTGTAAGTCAAACGCAGGTCAACGGTCGTATAGGCGTCCTGACGACCGAATGAATAATCAACATCATTAGTATTGTACTCACTCGAATAATAGAGATCGATTGCCGGTGTCAGGGTCGCACCATTGTCGAGATCGACATCATAAAGCGCGCCGAGGCCGAGGGTCACGTCCGGGCTGAGCGCGACGGGGCCGCCGTCCAAATTGACGGTTTCACCGGATACGGGCTCGCCAACAAGGTAATCGCCGAACTCCGAGTTTTGGATCGACGCACGGCCGGTCAAAACAAGCTCATTGGTGGGCGCCCAGTCGGCTTCAATCTCAACGCCGGTCGACGTCACTTCGCCCGCATTGGTTGAAATCGCAAGCGTCGTTGCACCGACATTGACGAACTCTTGCGCCAAGAGGTCTTCAAACTCGTTCTGGAACAAGGCAACGTTGAGGATCAGATCACCCCCTAGGAAGACATTTTTCGAGCCAATCTCATACGCGGTTACTTCTTGCGGTTCGAAGGACGCTCCGCCCGTCACAGAATCGGCTGAGTTGTTAAAGCCCCCAGACTGGAACCCTGTAGAGACCGATGCGTAAATCAGGCTGTCTTCCGTGACATCATACTCACCGCCCAGACGGAACGTCGTTTTGTCAAAGGTCGCTTCGTCTTCAAACACGGGCCGCGGCGTGACGCCGTCTGCTTCGAAAAACGTAATCGGAACCGTGTTCGTACCGGTCGTTACACGTTGGAATGACTTGTCATCTTCGGTGTAGCGAACCCCTGCGGTCAGACGCAGCGCATCCGTTATCGCGTAAGTACTCTGTCCGTAAAATGCGATACTATCTGTCTCAACATCAGCGCGCGCGTTGAAGTCGGCAAAGAAGGCGGTTGCCACGGTCCCGTCGGGCGCGTTGGTGCCCTCATCTGTATTGAACAATCGGTCAAACACGAACGTGCCGCGTTTGTCTTCTTGTAGGAAGAAGGCGCCAACGGTCCACTCAAGAGGTCCCGATGTTTGAGACGTCAATTGGAGTTCTTGCGTTGTCGCAATCACATCGTCGCGCTGCGATGAAAAACCGCTGCTAAAGCTCGACAAATCCGTGTCGGCATCGCGGAATGTTTCAAAATCTGCATAGCCG
>JBCCXW010000132.1:0-9494 GCA_039191105.1 Pseudomonadota bacterium | reverse complement strand
GAAGGATTCGAGCCGCAGCGGACAATTTTGCTGATGCTCGGACATGATGAAGAGGTCTCTGGGTCCGGGGCTGAGGCGGGCGTGGAACTGCTCAAATCGCGGGGCATCGCGCCGGTCATGGCTTTGGATGAGGGCTTTATGGCGGTTGAGGATAATCCGCTCACCGACGGCACCGTCGCCTTTATCGGCGTCGCGGAGAAAGGCTATGTGACCTTCACGCTCACGGTCACAGCGGAGGGCGGGCACTCTTCCACACCGCCGCGAAATAGCGCCACAGTACGCCTATCGCGGGCGCTGGTCGCACTGGATGAAAATCAAATGCGAGCTGATTTAAGCCACCCTCTGGTGGACGGCTTGTTTAAGGCCACTGGCCCAGGCATGCCATTTGTTCAGCGCATGGCCTTCGCCAATCAATGGCTGTTTGGCAGCTATCTCAAGAATGTTCTGGGCGACACACCCGCCGCCAATGCAATGATCCGTACCACGACAGCGCCAACCATGCTGGCGGGATCGACAAAGGAGAATGTGCTGGCGCAACGCGCCACGGCGGTGATCAATTTCCGCATTCATCCGATGGATACTGAAGACGCGGTCTTGGCGCATGTCGAAGCGGTGACGAAAGACATTGAAGGGTTGGAAATCACGCTCGGGACCAGCGGCATACGCGGTGCAGGCGCCTCGCCTGTCAGCCCGATGGACAATCTCGCTTTCGGCGTGCTTTACGCCGTCGCAGCCGATTCTAGCGCCGCGCCGGTTGCCCCAGGTTTGGTGCTCGGCGCCACCGATTCGCGCTATGCGACGGCGATTACCGATAGCGTCTATCGCTTCATGCCCGCGGTCATGTCGCCGGAAGATCTAACCGGTTTCCATGGCACAAATGAGCGCATCACGGTCGAAAATATGGGCCGCTTATCCAAGGGGTATGCGCAAATCATCTTGGCCATGGATGCCAATCGCGAATGATCATTCAAGCAGGTCATCGCTTTCGATCAAGGTGCGGCAAGGTTTGTCGCTGAGAAGGACCTAAAGCGCTGCGATAATTGCGTCGCCCATATCCGTTGTGGAGAGCGACCCGCCAATATCTCCGGTGCGCGCGCCGTCTGCCAGGGCACGTCCAACCGCGGCAAAGAGCTTATCCGCGGCCTCGGACCGGCCAAGCGACCAGCGCAGCGCCATCTCCAATGATAGAATTGCCGCACATGGATTGGCTTTACCTTGCCCGGCAATATCGGGCGCGGAGCCATGCACCGGCTCGAAAAGCCCTGGTTTGCCCTCATAGCTCAAGGAGGCGCTTGGCAGCATCCCGATCGAGCCGGTCAGCATTGCCGCTTCATCTGAGAGAATGTCGCCGAACAAATTGCCCGCGAGGATAACATCAAACTGTTTGGGATCACGCACCAATTCCATGGCGCACGCATCTGCCAGCACATGGCGCAAGACCACGCCATCGCCTTCTTCAGCATGCAGCTGGGTGACCGTCTCACGCCAGAATTGGCCGCTCTCCATGACATTCGACTTTTCCGTCGACACAACGTCACCGCGGCGCCCCCGCGCGATTTCAAATGCGACGCGTCCAACACGGTCGATTTCACCCTTGGTATAGCGCGAGGTTTCATAGCCAAAGCTCTTATCGCCAAGTCCGCGTTCAAACCCGCGGGGTTCGCCGAAATAAACGCCGGATGTCAGCTCGCGGACGATCATTATATCGAGTCCTTCCACGACCTCGCGCTTCAAGCTCGACGCATCGACCAGGGCAGGAAAGCAAAATGCCGGACGCAAATTGGCGAATGTATCCATTCCTTTGCGCAATTGCAGGAGACCCATTTCCGGGCGGAGATGACGCTCGACCTCGGCCCAACGCGGGCCCCCAACCGCCCCTAACAAAACGGCATCACTGGATTTCGCGCGCACCAGCGCGTCGACCGTCAACGGTTCGCCATGCGCGTCGATCGAAGCGCCGCCAACCAAATCGGATTGAAAGTCGAGATCAGGCGCCAGCACGTCGGCGACGCGGCGGGCTTGTTCAACCACTTCGGGGCCGATCCCGTCTCCTGGGAGCAATAGCAGCGTTTGGCTCATTTCAGTGTCTTTCAGCGCGTTCTAAGTCTGGCGCCATAGATCAGCTTGTCCGTCCAGAGTCCACTTCGATCTCTGCAAACACTGCATTGGGATTGCATCGGGCTTTGCGGCACAATCGTTTGTCTAAAATGCCGATGCACCCAGCCGTCAAAATCGTTATTGCGGCCGATCCAGAACTTCGATTTTCAAAGTCAGTGTCTCGAATACGTCTTGTGCGGAGCGCTGATAGGCAAGGCCCAGGTCAGATGTACCGGGCGCCAGCGCTTCAAACACAAACATCTGATGTCCGCCGCTGCCGGCAATCCCTTCCGGGGCAGGGTCTGCGACATAGGTGTCGCTCAGTTGATCGAGCTTTGACGCATCAATATCTTTGATCGACCAAAAGTATCCGGTGGTCGGATTAGAGTCCAATTTGAGATGCAATTTCCCGCCAGGTCGAAGCGTGATTTCAGTGCCTGAGGCAGGGTCGGTAAAGGTCTGAACCGGTGCGGCGCCCTCTAAACCACGCACTTCCGGCTCAGTGTTCATAATGTCCGGAATGCAGGCGCTCAGCAAGCTTGCGCCAATCAGGCTTGCCGCGACATGTTTCATCCGGTTTTCTCCAACCAAGGGGTGGCGAGCTTGCGTTTTGACTCGTACGCGCTGATCGCCTCTTCGCCCTGCAAAGAGAGCGCGATATCATCTAGCCCTTTGAGGAGCTTTTCGCGGCGTCCTTCATCGAATTCGAACGCGACCTCTTCACCGTCCGGGGTGGTCAAAACTTTGCGCTCTAGATCGACTTCAAAAACACTGTTTCCGCCGCCAGCTTGGTCTGCCAATTGTTCGCAAATATCAGCTGGCAGCGCGATGGCGAGGATCCCATTTTTGCTGCAATTGTTGAAGAAAATATCGGCAAAGCTCGGCGCAATCACGCAGGTTATGCCTTGGTCCAGAAGTGCCCATGGCGCATGTTCGCGCGATGAACCGCAACCGAAATTTTCCCCCGCGATGAGGACACCGGCCCCCTGATACTGAGCTTTGTTCAAAACAAAGTCCGGATTCGGCGTGCCATCCGTGTGGGTTTTCAACTCATAAAAAAGCCCGCGCGACAGGCCTTCCCGTTCGGTGGTTTTCAAAAACTGCTTGGGAATGATCATGTCGGTGTCGACATTGACCATGAGCTTGCCCTTATCGGTGAGGGGTGCAGCGGTCGAGCGTAGCGTTGTGAAGGCTTTCATGCTGTCGATCTTATCGCAGCGCATGCGCGATGAACAGAGTCGGGATGCCTTGGGTGCCGTCGCGCACAGTGAAGACCTGCGTTCCCGGTTTACGCCCGGTGCGGATTTCCGAGACATTCCGGCCGTTTGACGATAACCGCGCGTGCGCCGCTTCGAGCGAGTCGGTTGTCCAGGTCAGCCCCCAAACCGCATCATCTGCGGCGGGGTCATGCGCCGCGTCCAGCCGGTGGATGATCTCAAGCGTGAGGTCACCAAGTCGGAAGAATAGGAAACGTGTCTTCCATTGCTCCGCGGTGCGATCAAGCGCCAGCCGTAAGCCAAGTCGTACGCCATAGTTGGCGAGCGTGCGGTCTGGGTTCGGTGTATTGATGACAAGATGATCCAACGCCAAAACAGCGCCGGGTTCCACGACCTGCGGCGCCAAAACGCTTTCTGGCTGAACGACAAACGTCTTTACACCGGCCATTTTTGCATCTGGAATTCGAAACCGTGTCCATTTGCGCTCGGCGCCGGTGACAGCATGCACGCTCGTGCCAGGAGCAATCTCCCCCGGCAGAAGCGCCCGGCGCGTCATCAATCGATGATCCTCCGGCAGATCGTCAGAGCGATAGACCAATGAGGTCAGTTTTGCGCCAGATGCGGTGATGGCGCGCAGCGAATCAGCGGCCACGCTCGCCCCATCTGGCCCCAGCACTTCCAGCGCCGTGTTGCCAACTGCAAAGAGCGCAGACGCCACCCCATCTGCTGAGGCTTCCCAAACCGGCTTACGGCCCAGCAGCTGCTCATAATCACGTATCGCCTCGGCAAAATTCGGACAGGCCAATACAAAATGATCGAGGGCAGTAATCACGATCGAAAGTCCTCAAGTTTGCGCTTTTGCATGCCCGAGGCGTCGAAATTCTGCGGCGACAACCAAGCTTCAAAACCCTGTTTCACAGACGGCCAATCAGTATCGGTCATCGCGAACCAAGCGGTGTCGCGACTCTTGCCTTTGACGACCATATCGTTCCGGAACACGCCTTCGAACTGGAAGCCAAACCGCTCTGCCGCCCGACGCGACGCCGCATTTTCGTTGTGGCACTTCCATTCATAGCGGCGATAGCCGAGCTCATCGAAAACATGCTGCGCCATCAGATACATGGCTTCTGTGGCCGCCGGGGTTCGGCGCAGCGCCGGGCCAAATGCGACGCAGCCAATTTCGGCGCTGCCATGCAGCTCTCGAATACGCATAAAGCCAGCCATGCCAAGCACTTTGCCGCCATTGCCGTTACGGATGACAAGCACTTCCCAGCCGAAATCGGCGCAGATTTGGTCGAACACCTCTTCGAACTGGGCGCGCGACTGGTACGGGCCGAGCGGCATGTAATCCCAGATGTTGGCATTGCCGGGAGACGCGACCGCAGCATACAAACCATCGCCATGCGCCGCCCAGTCAAGCGGTTCGAGCACCACACGGGCGCCGGTCAGGGGCCATTGTCCCGGACGATCCCGCCGCGTCCAATCGCGCAGTGTCATCCCCCGATCACACCCGTAATCGCAGCCCGTGCCGCCAAATAGGGGCTCATCAGATGGGTCCGACCGCCGCGGCCTTGCCGGCCTTCGAAATTGCGATTGGACGTAGAAGCACAGCGCTCGCCCGGGGCGAGAATGTCTGGATTCATGCCAAGACACATCGAGCAGCCCGGCTCGCGCCATTCAAATCCCGCAGCGGTGAAGATCTCGTCCAGGCCTTCGGCTTCTGCCTGCGCTCGCACCAGTCCGGAGCCTGGCACGACCATAGCCCGCACCCCGTCGGCGACCCGAGCCGCTTTGGCAACGTCCGCAACGGCGCGAAGATCTTCGATCCGCGAGTTCGTGCATGAGCCTATAAAGACGCGTTGCACCGGCGTCCCCGCGAGTTTTGCCCCCGCTGTCAGGCCCATATAGTCCAGCGCGCGCGCCGCTGCCGATTGTTTGACGGGATCGGTCATCTTTGCCGGGTCTGGAATTGTGGCCGATAGCGGGATGGCTTGCTCTGGGCTCGTCCCCCACGTCACCGTCGGCTCGATGTCTGCGGCACTGATTTCGACGATTTGGTCCCAAGCCGCGTCGTCATCGCTATAAAGCGTGCGCCAGTGCTGCTCGGCCATTTCCCAGGCGCCGCCCTTCGGCGCCGAGGGCCGACCGCGCATATAATCGAACGTGACCTCATCCGGCGCGATCAGTCCAGCGCGGGCGCCGCCTTCAATCGAGAGATTGCAAAGCGTCATTCGCCCTTCCATCGTCAAAGCGCGGATCGCTTCGCCGCGATACTCCATAACGCAACCCGTGCCGCCTGCGGTGCCGATTTTTGCAATTAAGTGCAGCGCCAAATCCTTTGCGGTGACACCGTAAGCCAACTCACCAGACACTTCGACCGCCATATTCTTCATCTTCCGCGCGCGCAGCGTCTGCGTCGCTAGGACATGCTCAACCTCGGACGTGCCGATGCCATGCGCCAGGGCGCCGAACGCGCCATGCGTTGAGGTGTGGCTGTCACCACAGACAATGGTCATACCGGGTTGCGTGCGGCCTTGCTCGGGACCCACCACATGCACAATCCCGTTATTGATATGACCCATTGGGAAAAACTCGATCCCATGCTCTGCAACATTGCGGGTCAACGCCTCTAATTGATTGCGCGCGGCGTCATCTCGCACGCCCGATAGACCGAGCAATTGGTTTTCTGTCGGCGTATTATGATCGGCGACCGCGAGTGTCAGATCTGGGCGCCGCACCCCGCGGCCGGCCGCTTTCAAGCTAGCAAACGCTTGCGGCGTGGTCACTTCGTGGATGAGATGAAGGTCAATGAAAAGCAAAGCTTCGCCCGTGGCCGCGTCTTCGCGAACCAGGTGTTGGTTCCAAATTTTGTCATACAGCGTTCGACCGGCCATAGACTTTCACCTTTTCTCAGCGCGTCTATCAGCACGCGCGCTCAAATTCTGCAAGCAGTGTAAAGATAGTGAATAGGTGCCAAAAAAAACCCCGCTATCCACTGCGGGGCTTTAATGAACCTTGCGTGCCCCTGCTGAGCCTATGTCTCAGCCTCGCCATCTGCGGCACTTTCGTCTGCCTCAGCGGCGGCAGCAGCAGCAGCGGCTTCTGCGGCTTTGGCTTTTGCCGTCGCTTCGCGCTCTTTCGCAGCTTCCTCGCGGCGCGCGACTTTTGCAGCATCGCGCTGACGACGAAGTTCGGTTTTCGATGTCGTGATTTCGGTGGTTTCCATGCCGTGACCGGTGGTCCGCTCGGCAATCCGCGCAGACTTCCCACGACGATCGCGCAGATAGTAAAGTTTGGCGCGGCGCACGCGGCCTTTCCGCTTGACTTCAATGCTTTCAATCATCGGCGATACGACCGGGAAAACCCGCTCAACGCCTTCACCAAATGAGATTTTGCGAACCGTGAAGTTCTCATTCAAGCCTTTGCCAGCGCGGGCAATACAAACGCCTTCGTAGCGCTGGACGCGCTCACGGTCGCCTTCTTTAATCCGCACGTTGACTGACAGCGTGTCACCTGGCGAAAAATCTGGAATGGTTTTGCCAGCGGTGACGCGGGCAACTTCTTCAGCTTCAAGCTGTTCAATCATGTTCATCGTCCGTCTCCGACGCTCGCAAATTGGGTCCATTTCGGAAAGCCGCCCATAAATCGGGTCGCCGCTGTTTTGTCAATGCCTCACTCTGCTGATTCCTCCAGGCCGCAACGGCCTTATGATCGCCGGATAAAAGGACGTTAGGCGTGGCCTGATTTTCCCACACTCGCGGCAGCGTATAGTGAGGATATTCAAGCAAGCCACGGCTGAAACTCTCATCTTCGATCGACGATTGGTTGCCCGCCACGCCGGGGATCAATCGCAGGGTCGCTTCCAAAATCGCCATCGCTGCGATTTCACCGCCGGCTAAGACAAAATCGCCAAGCGAGACTTCAAGCATTTGGCGCTGCTCTATCACCCGCTGGTCAAGCCCCTCGAACCGGCCACAAAAGAAAACCAAGCCAGGACCAGCTGCCCACTCACGCGCCTGCGCCTGTGTGAAAGGCTGGCCGCGCGGGCTTGGATAGAGCAGGGGCCGCGAACCCGGCATCAGTGTGTCGAGCGCCGCCGCCGCGACATCTGGACGGATCACCAGCCCGGGGCCACCGCCAGCAGGCTTATCATCGACCTGCCGGTGCTTGCCAAGACCATGCGGCCGAAGGTCAATCGTATCGAGACGCCACAGCCCATCCTGGCGCGCGCGCTCCAAGATCGACACACCCAGCGGGCCGGGAAAAGCGTCCGGATAAAGGGTGATAATAGATGCGTGAAAACTCATGTGGGGCCAGTCGAAAGGGCCAAGACCCGCGAAATCACTGCGCGCGGCTGACCTGATTGGCTATGCCAATGCGTGATCGCAGTATCCACTTTGCGCAGCGCCGTTTTGCTGGTTGCCGCCGGTCGATCAAGCACGCCTTCGCGCACCAAGGCGGCGCAAACATCTTTAGACGCGATCCAAGCATCATAGCCAGAGAACCGCAAAAAATACTGTGCGGTCGCGCCGCCAAGACGCGATCCGTGCTCGGCGAGATGGGCTAGGAGACCCGCCTGATCATTGGCCGGCCAAGTGTCGAGAAAAGCGCCGAAACTGCCATGCGTTTGCGCCGTCTCGACGATGAAGCGGGCATTGGCGATGGTGGCTGTGATTTTCTGGCCATTGCGGACGATCGCAGCATCAGACAAAAGCCGGTCGAGATCCGCATCGGCATAGAATGCGACGCGGTTCGGAGAAAAGCCATCAAATGCGGCCTCAAAGCCCGGCCACTTTTTCTGAATGACCTTCCAGCTAAACCCCGCGCTGAACACCGCTTGCGCCATTTGCGATAGATAGCGGTCATCGCTGACGGACTTGGGATCGATCACAGCATGGTCGTTGCGCGCCTGATCCAGTACGTGATCGCGCGACCCGTGATGGCGGGTTGCCAGCGCCAAGACCGCTTCAAAGTCACGCATTCTGCCCATCTGGATCTTCGCGAACGGGCACCACTTTTAGGCCGGTAATTTGGTTTCGATTTTTACGCGCAATGTCAAAGCGATAGCCATAAAACGCAAAGCGCTGGCCAGGTTCTGGAATGGTCTGCGCTTCGTGAATGACCAGACCGGCAATTGTCACCGCTTCTTCGTCCGGAAGTTCCCAACCCATGGCGCGATTGAGATCGCGAATGGTCACCCCACCCTCAACATAGACCGAGCCATCTGATTGCGGCCGCACCCCGCGGACCACAACATCATGCTCATCGCGAATATCGCCGACGATTTCTTCGAGAATGTCTTCCAGCGTCACCAGGCCTTGCAGCGTGCCATATTCGTCGATCACGAGCGCAAAATGACTGCGCTGTTTTAGGAACAGGTCGAGTTGATCCTCAACCGCCGTGGTCTCAGGAATGAACCAAGGATCTCGGCAGATATCGAGAATGTCGAGCCCGGCCGTTTTGCCATTATTGCCGACAATCGCGCGTAACAGATCTTTGACATGCAAAATGCCGACAATTTCTTCCTGATCGCCGCGATACAGCGGAAGCCGCGTATGCGGGCTGGCCAACGCCTTGCGCACAATCGCATCCGCAGGCTGGTCCGCATCAATCATCGTGATGTTTTTGCGGTGGATCATGACCTCTTCCACGGTCATGTCTTTAAGGTCCAGTGCACCCACGAGGCGATGCCGATTTTTGGCATCCAAACCTTCTTCGGAATGATGCAAATCGATGGTACCGCGGATCTCATCTTCGGCGGTCACAATATCGTCTGGGGGTTTGACGCCGATCACCCGCAAAGTCGTGTTTACAATCGCTTGGATGCCGGTGACGATCCAACTGGCAATCGCTACAAACCAAGAGATCGGCCGCGCCACCGACATCGCCATATTGTCCGGCCGCGTGATCGCATAAGTTTTCGGCAGAACTTCTGCAAATACCAGGACCAAAACGGTCATCACCGCCGTGGCCGTCGCAACACCGCTGGGTCCAGGCATAAGACTCACGAACAGGCTGGTGGCTAAAGCGGAAGCGAGGATGTTGACCAAATTGTTGCCCAACAAGATCGCGCCAATGAGACGCTCGCGATCTGAGATCAATCGATTCACCAGGCTGGCGCGTTTGTCGCCATCTTTTTCCAATTGGTGCATCCGCGCGCGACTGGCGGCCGTGAGTGCG
>JBCCXW010000131.1:0-9504 GCA_039191105.1 Pseudomonadota bacterium | reverse complement strand
GATGGAGTCTTCCAGAACCGCGCGTTCCTGCGCCTCGTCCATGCCGTAGGAAAAACGCGTATTGTAAATGCCGTGCGAGAAAAACTCCCAATTCCGCGCGTTCACGGCCTCGATGATTTCGGGATGATGATCGACCAGACCGATCGAGAGCGAAATTGATCCCCGCAGATCATACTTGTCGAATAGGTCCATCATGCGCCAATGGCCAACCGTATTGCCCCAGGTCCTCTGGGAATAGGCGACCACGTCCGGATTACCGCGCGGCCAGCCGGGGCGTTTCTCATTATGGGGTGGTTCGAACTCGTAATACTCGATGTTTGGCGCAATCCAGAAGGCAAGCTTTTTGCCACCGGGCCAAACGATCTTTGGCCGCCCCTCATAGGGCCAGTAATCGTAGAGATTAGGGTCCGCGTGCATCAGCTTTGAAACCTCGCAACCGCGTCATGCACTTCGCTGACCGAGACAATGTCGGCATACTTGATCAACAGATCTGTCAGGTTGGCAAAGTGATAGCTCTCATGCTTGTCGGCGACGCATTCGATCGGCACGATGGTGCGATAGCCATAGCTGAGACTGTCAACAGCCGTCGCCCGGACGCAGCCGCTGGTCGAACCGCCGGTGACCACCACTGTGTCGACCTTGTGCCAGGTGAGGAAACTTTGCAGCGGGGTTTCAAAAAAGGCCGATGGCATGCGCTTTGTATAGACGGCATCGACGGTTCGATCGATCGTGAGCCGGTCGTCAAACTCTGTTCGCTCAGACCCGTACTTGATGTTCTGCAGACTGTCGGGCGTGTTGGTCCGCGTGCCCCAGACGCCAGCATCCGCTGCATTGTCCATATACGCAACATGGGTCCAGACCACAGGCAGGCCTTTGGCGCGGGCGGCGTTTGAGATGGCCTCAATATGGTCCATCTGGCGAGGGTCGGTGATGTATGCCGTCTTCGGGTAGAGATCTGGCCGTGTGTAGGACTTTTGCGGGTCGACGTTCACAATTGCTAGCTTCTCGCCGAAACCAAACCGGGCTCTCGCAGGATTGGCGCGGACCTCTTCAAAAATCTCGCGCGCCGTCTTGTCTGAGAGGGCCATGGTCGGTTGGGAAAGATCGTGCGCCATAGTTTTTCCGCTTGTGTTCGTGTGCTCTTCAAATGATATATCTTTTTTCCTGAGTCCAGCCAGTCGGAGGAAATCATGAAAGGATTTATCTCGGGGAGCGTGTTGGGTCTATGTGTTGGAATCGGAGCAGCAGCGTGTATGGGCGTGCCGGTGCAAAAAGCGGAGAGCCAGGAGCCGCCACCGGACGTCCCCGCTTATATGATCGTGCTCGGCGAAGTGTTTGATCGACCAGCTTTCATGGAGGGATATGCTGCCAAACTGCCGCCGCTTTATGAAGAGTTTGGGGGGGCTTATATCGCGATTGGCGGTGGTCCCGGTATTGAAGTGCTGGAAGGCGATTACAACCCGCCCAGCTATGTCATTAGCAAGTGGCCAAATGCTCAGGCCGCCCGCGATTTTTGGGCGAGCGATGGCTATGACATTTTGCGCCGCGCGCGCATCGACAATGCGTGGGGAGCTTTCGACGTTTTGCTCGTTCAAGGGGTTCCGGCGCCAGTACAATCCGCTGACTGAGGCATATTTGTCACACAGTTCATACATTTGACCGGACAAATATCGTCTTTTCCTTCAAAAGATATATCATTTGAATCCGGAGACCTAGCCTGACCGACTTTTGAGGAGAATTCGGATATGAAAAAGACACTGATTTGCGCCACAGCCACCGCGGCCTTGTCGACGGCCTTCTCGGCGCCTGCAATTGCGCAAGATGGTGGGGGGGAAGAGGATGCACGCCGGCTTGGCGCCGTGACCGTCACAGCGCAGCGGGTTGAAGAAAACCTGCAAGACGTTCCGGTCGCTGTCACAGCTCTGTCCACCGAGCAGCTTGAAGATAAGCAAGTCCTAAATATCCGAGATCTCACGGCTCAAGTTCCGAACATTAACATTGCGACCAATACCGGGACCGCCAGCGCGGCCCGGATTTTCTTGCGCGGGGTCGGCGAAGATGAGAGCCGGGGCGCGGTCGATCAGGCCGTCGGCATCTATGTTGATGGTGTCTATATCGGTCGCTCGGTTGGATCATTATTCGACGTGGTCGACCTCGAATCACTTGAGGTGCTGCGCGGTCCGCAGGGCACGCTTTACGGTCGCAACACGGTTGGTGGCGCGATCAAGCTGACCTCGGTTAAGCCCCAGTTCGAGAATAGCGGCAAAATGAGCGCTGTTTTCGGTAACTATGACCGCAAAGAGTTCAAAGCGACTGCCAACGCTCAAATCGCTGACAGCACCGCGTTCCGGATCACCGGCTTTTCACGCACGCGCGATGGATTCCATGATGTTCGACCGAATGGCCCATTGACAAGTGAAGCTCGAGATGGCGTCGGCGCGCTCGACACTCTGGCCGTCCGTGCGTCGCTCTATCACGAGTTCAATGAGGATTGGAACCTGCTTGTCGCGATTGATCATACCAATGACAATTCCGACCCTATTCCGGACTCCGCTCAACCTGGGAACGATGCAGACAATGACATCTTCACCATCGAACCGCTGCCGGGAATGGTTTGTCCTGCCGATGGTCTTTTGCCCCTTGGTTGCTTCACGGATTACAGTTCAGAAGTTGAAAGCACGGGTATCATGGCCCGGGTCGATGGCGCATTTGGGACATTAGATGTCTCGTCCATTACAGCATATCGGCAGCTTGAAGATGAGCTCAGCACTCGGATTGGTTTCCCATTCAATCAGATGACGGATCAGGATCAATTCAGCCAGGAATTCACCATCGGTCAGACCGGTCAAGGCGCACTGGACTGGATTGCCGGTCTCTACCTGTTCCAAGAAGATCTTGTCTTAGATACAGTGTTTATCTTCCCATTCTCGATCGATACTTCAACCGATTCGATCGCTTTGTTTGGGCAAGGTACCTATGCGATTAATGATCAACTCTCAGTCACTGGCGGTCTGCGTTTCACCAATGATAGCAAAGACTTTGACGGCGTTGGCCCATTTGGCTTCGCACGTACTGATGACGCTGATTTTGATAATGTCAGCTACACGATCGGCGCCGACTATCGCTTAAACGAAGGTATTTTGGGATACGCAAAATATTCCACCGGTTTCAAATCGGGTGGTTGGTCGCCGGATGCGTTCGGCGCGACCGCAATCTTCCTTCCCGTTGAAGAAGAAACATTGGACTCATTCGAGGTTGGCGTGAAAGCGGACTTCTCTGACACGGTCCGGATTAACGCAGCCGCCTTCTTCAATCAGTATGAAGGTCTTCAAATCGGGGCCACGGTGCCAGGACTTGGCTTCACCCGCTTCAATGTCGATGAGACCGAGATCTCCGGTCTTGAAGTTGAAGGCATTTGGCAGGTCACTGACAATTTCCAAATCAATGGCAATCTCGGTATCCTCGATGCTGAGTATACGTCTGTGACGGGCGATCAGGCGCGGGGTCTGACAAATAATGGGGCCGGGTGTCCTGCTGGCATCGATCCAACCAACGATCCCGCCATTATCTCCTGTGCGCTCGGCTTGGACCTTAAAAATGCACCAGAGTACAAAGCCACGATTGGGGCCTTGTACACCCAGCCAATCTATCAAGGCGAGCTCATTGTCTCAGCCGATGCGAGCTTTGAAGACGACACTTGGAGCCTCGTCGCCAACTCGCCTGCGCATGCCTTTATTGAAATTGATACGCTGATCAATGCACGGGTAAAATACGCAGATGAGCGCGGATGGTCCGTCGCCGTGTTCGGGCGAAACCTGACCGACGAAGAGTATTATCGTGCTTCGTCTGCGAGCTCGTTCACGACGTACGCGTCACCCCCACTTGAATATGGCGTTGAGCTCGGCGTCGAGTTTTAAGCGCGTGGCTTTCCTTCCAACTCGCTTAGCAGCCCTGGTGTCCGCACTTGGGCTGCTTGCGTCTTGCCAGGGAGGTTTAGAGACCGAGCCGCAGGTTACTCCAGCTCCTGAGCCTCTGCCATCACCGATCGCAACGCAGCCTTGGCTCATGGCGACGGCTAGCGTATCTGACCTTGAACAAACCGCGCGCTTCTTCACCGAAATTGGCGGGTATGAAGAAGTCTATCGCGGCCCGCTTGATACGGCCGAGATAGAAGCCGCTGGCCTGAACCAAGAAGCGTCCGGCGAAGTGCTGACCCTGCGTGCGCCGGGCAGTAAAGACGGTTTCGTTCGTCTGGTCCGCTATGATGATGCTGGTCGTAAAGTCCCGACTCGGCCCGGCGCGCGCGCCTGGGATACCGGCTGCTTCTGGTCCTTCATGGTCCGCGCCTATGAACTTGAAGCCATTTATGATGATGCCATCGCAATGGGCTGGGGTACCGAAACCCCAATCGCACCTCTTTCGTTCAATGGCTCTGAACTCAACATCGTTGTGTTCAAAGGCCCGGATGGTTTGCAAGTGCAAGCGTATGAGCGCCTCAATCGCCCGGTCCCCGAAGGATACACACCATTTGAGCGTCTCAGCCGACCGTTCAACATCATGCAAATGACGCGGGATCGCGAAGCTGTCCGGGAATTGATGGAAGATGTCCTCGGCTTTCAGCGGGTTTGGTATGGCAAGCCACGTGTTGACCAGGAGCCCGTTCTAATGCCCCTCGGAATCCCACAAAATCTAACGACAAGCGTGCCATACAAGGCGGGCATTTTCACGCCGCAAACGCAAACCTTGTATGGACGAATGGAGTATATAGAGATCGATGGCCTTAAAGGCTTCGATTACGCTGAGCGCTGTCAGGCCCCAAACCTCGGTTGGCTTTCTGTGACTTATCCGGTGGACTCTGTTTCGGAAACAAAGGCGATCATAAGTGCGCGCGGCTGGGCCATCGAACAGGATATTTACAAAACCCACAGACCATCTTTTGGATTGCTTGAGATTGTGTCGATTAAGGCGCCGGACGGAGCGATGATCGAATTTGCTGAATCAGGTGATTAGGCTGGTGCTGCCGGTCTAATGCGGACCCGTCTCCAGCAGCGTTTGGGGGGCTAGCTCTTATCCATCCAGAAGCTGGCACCATTCAAACAGAGTGGCGTTTCTCATCGATTTGAATGTGGAGCGGTGGTTGATATGGCGGTCGAGATTGAAGTGATTGTGGAACAAGGCATGAGTCGAAGCGAATTTTTGTAGATTGCTGATCCTTCGGAATCTCGACATTGCCCGCTCTGTTCGCCGGAACGGTAAGTGGCTGTTTTCTACTCGATTGTTGAGATGACGATCAACCTCATGGCTGTCCGGGTTTCCAATTTCGTTCGTGGCAGCGCCATATGATCGAAGTCGGTCAGTAATGATCGTCCTCGGTGATCCGTATCGCTTCATGGTTTTCTTTAAAAAGGTAAGTGCAGCGGGCTTATCTCGGGTCTTGGTGACATAGCTTTCGAGCACTTCGCCTTCATGATCGACGGCGCGCCAAAGATAATGTTGGACACCTTTGATCTTCACGCTTTCGAAGCTGGTCGCGATCGCGATCATCTGATCCAGTGGATCAGATGAAGGCGGAGAAAGCCCCGGCATTGGCCTCATCCAAGTGCCATTGAGTGTGCTGGCGCATGTAAGAGGCTCGCTTCGTTCGGATCTTGCCGGCGAAGATCGGCCCGAACCGGTCGACCCACATCCGGACACTTTCCTGGCAAACATCTATGCCACGTTCATGAAGCAGGTCTGCAACATTGCGCAAAGATAGCGGAAACCGGACATACATCATCACCGCAAGCTGGATGATCCCAGGCGATGTCTTGAAGTAGCGAAACGGGTTGTTGGCCATGCTCGGCATGTTATGGACGGTTCCTCAACGGCGAGTTCCGCTGACAATCCCCGACCGAGATCTATGCACCGTTTGATCCTTCCTACCTTTTCAAATCGACTGCAGCGATCGATGCGTTCCTCACGGAGGTTGCGTTACAATTGCGTTACAGCTCAATCCCCGAGCTGATGCTCGCGGACATAAAAAGTATTGAAGATCAGGAGGATAAATGGTGGTTCGGGGGAGACTTGAACTCCCGACCTCACGATTATGAGTCGTGCGCTCTAACCAGCTGAGCTACCGAACCATTAAGAGCGCGCTCAATACACCGCGCATGGCGCGCCCGCAACCACTCTTATGCGCCGAATTTCAGCGTGGCTGGGATCGGGTGAACGAGGCCGATCGGAATTCGTCCTCGAGCTCGGGACTGGCAAAGAAAAAGGTCGCTTCTGTGATGATTGCCGCATAGTTTTGGCGGATCTGGCGAAACGGCGCTTTGGCTTCAAATTCAAGCGCAAATTGCGAGATATATGTCAGGCCCCATTCCGGTTCTGTTTCGAGCAAATAGGATTGTTCAAACTTGGTCAGCCGACCGCCTTCCGGTCCGCGAACTGGGCGGGGCAGGGCATAATCAATGCGCATGAACCGGCCGTCTGTCGGCTCAAGCCAAGCTTCGGCCCGCAAGCGTTCGGTGGCCCAGATATCCAAAGCCGTATCGTTTGCCGACGGCGCGTGTTGAAAGCTTAGTCGCCAGGCGGAGCCAAAATCATCGACATTGACCCACGCCCCTAGGCTGGCGCGCAAATCGTCGGGAAACAGACGCCCATCCGGGGCGATTTCAGCGCCCCAGGCGGCCCCAGCTTGATCGAGATCACTATCCTCGCCCGTGGCTTGCATCAAACGCCAGCGATCCCCCTCGGGTCGGCGTGGATCGAATGTATAGATGCGCTGCGCCTTGGCGCTGGTCATCTCGACCGAAAACGCGGCCCGCAGCGTCTCGGGGGCTTCGGTCGCGCGCAAGGCCTCATCCATCGGACCGGCGCCCGTTGCGAGTGGAAATGCCAAACTGATAAGAACGCTCATCGCAAGCTGTCTCGGAGTTAATTACGTCTGGTTTAAGGCAAACCAGATGATTTCTGAGAGCTTGCAGATTTAAGGTTTATGGGATGTGAACGCGCGCACGAGGGGATCGATGTGCGCGCCGTTGAATACGGCACGCACAGATCCGGTTTAAGCGGTCGGCAGCGTATAGTCTTTGTAAATTTCTCGCAGCTTCAGCTTATTGATTTTGCCGGTTGCGCCGAGTGGGATTTCCTCAATGAAAGTGACATCATCGGGCGTCCACCACTTTGCGATTTTCCCTTCCAATTGTGACAGGACTTCCTCCTTCGAGGGATCTTCGCCCGGCGCGGCTTGGATGATCAGAAGCGGGCGCTCATCCCATTTTGGATGATAGATCCCGATCGCCGCTGCGTTCGCCACCTTGGGGTGTCCGACAGCAATATTCTCGATATCGATGGAGCTGATCCATTCCCCGCCCGATTTGATCACATCCTTGGCGCGGTCGGTGATTTGCATGGTGCCGAATTGATCGATATTGGCCACGTCGCCGGTATCAAAAAAGCCCTCTTCATCGAGGACTTGGCCGCCATCGCCTTTGAAATAGCCCCCTGCAATGGCGGGCCCGCGTACAACCAAGCGACCGGATGTTTCGCCATCCCAAGGCAGCGGATTGTTCTCATCATCGACGATTCTAAGTTCAACACCGAATGGCGGACGGCCTTGTTTCAGTTTCTGCGCCATGCGCGTATCGATGTCGGCTGCCTGCAAATGCGGCGGCAGGGCGCCGAGGGTTCCGAGTGGACTGGTCTCCGTCATGCCCCAAGCATGGATCACGTCGACTTCAAACTCGGTTTCAAAGGCGCGCAGGATCGCTTCTGGGATCGCCGAGCCCCCGATCAGGACTTTGCGCAAATGCGGCAGTTTGAGATTGTGCTCTCGCAGATAGGCTAACAGGCCGAGCCAAACGGTGGGCACGGCGGCGGTAATCGTCACTTTTTCGGTGTCCAGAAGCTCATAAATGCTCGCACCGTCCATTTGAGCGCCCGGCATAACCATATTTGCGCCGGTGGCGGGGCAGCCGAACGCAAGGCCCCAGGCATTGGCATGAAACATCGGCACGACGGGCAGCACCACATCATCCGCGCCCATGCCCATCGCGTCCTTCGACATGGTGATCAGCGTATGCAAAATGTTAGAGCGGTGCGAATAGAGCACGCCCTTTGGATTGCCGGTCGTACCGGATGTGTAGCAGAGGCCACACGCCGTTTCTTCGGGGAAGTCGCCCCAGCGCGCCGTCAACGGCTTACCTGCGATCCAGCTGTCAAACGCGACGGCGCCGAGCGTGTTTTCCGGCATATCTGCTTCGCCAGCGAAAATGACAAAAGTGTTCACGGTTTTCAGGTGATCTTTGATTGCTTCGACTATGGGCAAGAAGGTCGTGTCGAAGATCAGGACTTTGTCTTCAGCGTGATTGGCGATCCAAGCAATCTGCTCTGGGTGCAAGCGTGGATTGATGGTGTGCAAAACTGCACCAATGCCCATTGTCCCATACCAAGCGGCCATATGGCGGGCGGAATTCCAGCCCAGAGTGGCGACGCGGTCGCCGAGCGTAATACCAGCCTCAATCAATGCGCCAGAGACCTGTTTCGAGATGTCGAACAATTCCGCGTAGGAGGTGCGCACGATATGGCCGCCCACTCGCCGGGTTATGATTTCTCGGGTTGGGTTGATCAGTTTCGCATGCTCTAAAATTTTGTTGCTGGTCAGCTGCCAGTCTTGCATGATGCCCTGCATCGCAGTCCTCCGTCAGTCTTTTGCCTATTCACCCCTTATCGGGTCTGATCAGTGTTTTAGGTTGAAGCATTGCAAACGGCAAGAATCGAAAGCGTGAAACAATGAAAAGTCTCCTCCCCCTCGCCATTGGCGCCGTAAGCGTATGCGTCGCCGCGTGTCAGCCAAATGCCGCCGAGCTTGATCCGCCGCCATCGGCCCCGGATCAGATCGAAGATGCGGCACATCTGCAAGGCGCGGCCGAGACGCCCCGCTTGACCCTCGGGCCTTTACCGACCTTTTTTGATTGTGTCCGCGAGTCGAACGGATTGCTAATCGCCTCGCATCGTGCGGGTCCGGCACCCGGCTATCCAGAGAATGCCCTCGAGACTTTGAAATATGCCACTGCGCAAGGCCTAATCATTCATGAGATTGATGTTGCCGAAAGCCGCGATGGCGTTTTGTTTTTGATGCACGATCGTTCCCTGGGGCGCACGACCACCGGTGAGGGTGCTGTTGCGGACACAGATTGGACAACCATCCAATCGCTCAATTTGAAAGATAATGCGGGCAAGATCACAGCCTTCACACCGCCCAAACTTTCAGATGTATTGCTGTGGGCTAAGCAGTCAGGCGCGATTGTCGAGCTTGATCGCAAACCGACGACCAGCTTTCGCAATATTATCTCGCAAGTGCGCGCAGCAGGGGCGGAGGATCACGTTGTCCTCATCACCTATAATGATAATCAAGCCATCGAAGTCGCGCAGCTGGCGCCGGATTTGATGATGACGGCCGGCATTGACAGCCGCGCGCACCAAGAAGCCCTCGAAGCCGAGGGCGTGAATTTTGATCATGTG
>JBCCXW010000130.1:0-9649 GCA_039191105.1 Pseudomonadota bacterium | reverse complement strand
TGCGGCGTTTTTGGCCCGCGGAGAGCAGTCGGCAGGGAACATCGGCTGGGCGGCTGAGCCCTATTTCGCTTAAGATCGCGCTTATACTCGCCTCACTGCCCCAGACACGAGCCCAATGGGTGAGGTGCGATCGCGGTGTTTCGTAGGCTTTGAGGCCATTTGTGTGCCCGATCCAATGATGCGGCGCCGGGCGCTCAACAGTGCCGGATTGTGGCTCGCTCAGCCCGGCCAATTGCCGCAGCAGCGTGGTTTTTCCAGAGCCATTCGCCCCGCGCAGCAGGATCAAGTCGCCAGCTGCGGCACTGACACAGACGCCGCGATAGAGGACGCGCTCGCCGCGAATTGCCCCGAGATCAGAGCCGCGAAGGAGCACTGCGTCATTCACGCGTCATGCCTGTGGATTATAGTCAGAGGATACCCAGAACGCGGTGGCGATTGCGTCGTCCGCTGGGCGACCCTATCTACCAGGCAAGATACAAAATGCGCGACGTATGCGTTTGAAATCAAATGCAAAAGAGAGGTCCGATTGCCCATGCCTTCCCTCGACAGTTTCAATGCCCGTACGACCCTGACCGTAAACGGTAAGGATTATACTTACTACTCCCTCAATGCCGCAGCTGAGAATGGGCTCGGCGATGTTTCGAGGCTGCCGGCATCGTTAAAAGTCTTGCTTGAAAACATGTTGCGGAATGAGGATGGCACCACCGTTACGAAAGACGATATTGTCGCCTTTAAGACATGGCTCGACAATGGCGGACATATTACGCACGAAATCGCCTATCGACCGGCGCGCGTTCTGATGCAGGATTTTACCGGTGTGCCGGCAGTGGTGGATCTGGCCGCCATGCGCGATGCTGCCGAAGAGCTTGGAGCCAGCGCCGACGCGATCAATCCGCAAGTCCCGGTTGATTTGATCATCGATCACTCCGTCATGGTCGATAGTTTTGCCGGACCCGAAAGTTTTGCCCGGAATGTCGAGATTGAATATAAGCGGAATCAAGAGCGGTATGAATTCCTGCGCTGGGGCGCGACCGCCTTCGAGAATTTCCGCGTTGTCCCGCCCGGGACTGGAATCTGCCATCAGGTCAATCTGGAATATCTCGGGCAAACCGTCTGGACCAGAGAGGTGGACGGCGAGACCATTGCCTATCCCGATACCTGCGTCGGTACGGATTCGCATACGACTATGATCAATGGCTTGTCTGTGCTCGGATGGGGTGTTGGCGGGATTGAAGCTGAAGCAGCCATGCTCGGCCAACCGGTGTCGATGCTGATCCCAGAAGTGATCGGGTTCAAACTGACGGGCAAACTCCCAGAAGGGGCGACGGCGACGGACCTGGTCCTCACGGTGACGAAGATGATGCGCGATTATGGCGTTGTCGCGAAGTTCACCGAGTTTTTCGGTCCTGGCCTGTCCAACTTGACGTTGGAGGATCAAGCCACCCTTTCAAATATGTCGCCGGAATTTGGGTCGACCTGCGCCTTTTTTCCCGTCGATGAGGATACGATCAAATATTTGACCAATACCGGGCGCGACCCAGACCGCATCGCCTTGGTCGAGGCCTATGCCAAAGCGCAAGGCTATTGGCGCCCGGACATGCCGGATCCCGTGTTCACCGATACAATTGAGCTTGATCTTTCAACCGTGGTGCCGAGCATTTCCGGACCGAAGCGGCCGCAGGACCAAGTCTTGCTCTCGGAAGCGGACAGCAAATTTGCCGAAGCCATGGTCAAAGAGTTTGGCACCGATGCTGATGATGGTACGGCGATCCAAGTCGAGGGGCGCGACTTCTCCGTCACCCATGGCGATGTTTTCATCGCCGCAATCACATCGTGCACCAATACCTCAAATCCGAGCGTGCTGATCGCGGCGGGGCTAGTGGCGCGCAAAGCCGCCGCGCTTGGTCTGACGCGCAAGCCATGGGTGAAAACTTCCCTCGCGCCAGGCTCGCAAGTGGTCACCGATTATCTCGATAAAGCCGATCTGACGAAAGACTTGGACGCGTTGGGGTTCAACTTGGTTGGCTATGGATGCACCACGTGTATCGGCAATTCTGGCCCCTTGCAGCCGGAAATCGCCAAAGCCATCGCAGAAGGCAATTTGGTTTCATGCTCGGTCTTGTCGGGCAATCGAAATTTTGAGGGCCGGATCGGACCCGATATCAAAGCCAACTATCTCGCGTCGCCGCCTCTGGTCGTGGCCTATGCGATTGCGGGATCGATGAAAGTCAATCTGACCACGGATCCACTCGGCCAGGATCAAGACGGGAAAGATGTTTACCTCAAAGACATCTGGCCAAGCTCGCATGAGATTGCCGATATCATGGCTGAATGCGTCACCCCGAAAATGTTCTCAGAGCGCTATTCCGACGTCTTTAAAGGCGATCAGCAATGGCAGGCCATCGAGGTTTCTGGCGGTAAGACATATGGCTGGCCGCTGGGTTCGACCTACGTTCAGAATCCGCCTTACTTCGAAGGCATGACCGACCAGGTCGAGGCGCCCGCAGACGTTCACAAAGCCCGTGTCTTGGCCCTGTTTGGCGACTCGATCACCACCGATCACATCTCCCCGGCGGGCTCGATCAAGGCCTCAAGCCCTGCCGGAGAGTATTTGCAAGGCAATCAGGTGAGTGTTCTAGATTTCAATTCCTACGGCTCCCGGCGCGGCAATCATGAAGTGATGATGCGCGGTACATTCGCGAATATCCGGATCAAAAACCAAATGGTGCCGGGGGTTGAGGGCGGCGTCACCGTCCATCATCCAAGCGGTGACCGGATGCCGATTTATGATGCTGCGATGCGATATATGCAGAAGAATGTTCCATTGGTGGTCTTTGCAGGCACCCTCTATGGTAATGGCTCATCGCGCGATTGGGCGGCCAAGGGCACGGTTCTGCTTGGCGTCAAAGCCGTGATTGCCGGCTCATTCGAGCGCATTCACCGCTCCAATCTGATCGGGATGGGCGTCCTCCCGCTTGAGTTTGACGACGGCGTCACATGGCAGAGCCTTGGTCTGAAGGGCGATGAAGAAGTTACGATTGAAGGCGTGAATGGGATCCAGCCGCGCCAACGTTTGGACGTTGAGATTACCAAAGCCGATGGGTCAAAAGTGACCACAACGACCACTGTGCGCATCGATACGGACAATGAGCTCGATTATTATCGCAATGGTGGCATATTGCATTATGTCTTGCGCAATTTGGCGAATGAGGCGGCATAACGCGGTTCTCACGACCAAGTGAATTGTATTTGAGGGATTGAAGCGGGTATGACCCGCGCATGATGCGTTTACTTGCCTGTCTTGCCCTGTGGGGGACACTGATCGGATCCGCGGCTGCGGACGCTGACCGTCCCGTTTTGGTGGAGCTGTTTGCCAATCAAAACTGCTCAGCCTGCCCGAAAGCGCATCGAACCATGGCGCAGATCAATCAAGAGCGCGACGATATTTTAATCCTCACATGGACGGTGAGTTATTGGGACTATCTCGGCGACCCAGATCCAATGGCGCTTGATGCGGCGAAAGAGCGTCAAATGGCCTATACCGACCGTCTTAGCCTCCGCGCTCCTTACACGCCGCAATCATTTTACGATGGCGCAAAAGAGTGCCCTGGAACCCGCAAACGCGACATTCGCGGAAACATCGAAAAACGTTTGTCTTTGCGGTCAGAAACGGCGCCGCGTTTGCACTGGAATGGTAAACAGATCTCCGTCTCAGGTGAGAGCGACCGCGCTTTAGACCTTGTACTGGTCGAGTATCTCACCGGCGATGCCAATCCCACGCAAATGGTTAATCCGGTCACGCAAATGGTCCCTTTGGGCTCATGGCAGGGTAACATATCAGATTATACCCTAAGTTGTACGGGCAGCTGCGCGGTCTTGCTCCAAGAGCCAAATACCGGCCAAGTGATCTCCGCTAAAGCCATCAACTAGCGATGGCCCGAAGCACGCGCTTAAGTTGTGTGCACGTTAAAATTACATTTAATTTCAACTTTACATTTAACTAGCTCTCAACAGCGGAACTTTATTTCTGCGCTCGCTGCGTTGTTCTTATGAGAGAGGTAATCTCATGTTGCGACAGAGTGCAGCCCCCTTGGCCATTTGCGTGTTCGCGTTAACCTCCTGCAATCAAGACGGCGCGGTGGAAGAATCAGTCCCGCCGCTACCGAGCGCCATTGTGAGCGACAATCCGCCTGTAACGCCGGATCCCGCCCCCGTCGGCGACACCCCAGATGAAGACTCGACGCTCACATGGAGCGATGTCGAGCTTGTGATCACCCCAGCGACGCCGACTTTGGCAACGCTCTCGCAAACGCCATCCGGAAAAACCGTGCGCGCCGATAAGTACTTTCTCGAAAACAGTGAACCCATGTGGTCCTTGGCGGCCAAAGATGGACGTGGCAATCGGCTCGCCATCTCGCTGGCAGAAAGCCCGGACATGGATGTTTTCACTTATGACCCAGAAACCGGCGAGCTGCGCGTCGCGATTGCGCAAGACTATGAGCGCCCAGGTGATGCCAATGGCGACAATGTGTTTGAGATCGCCATCGCCTTAGACGACTATCCATTTTTGGGGAGCTTTCCGATCAAATTTGGCGTCAACGACCAAAAAGAGATCTTTGAGGACTTTCCAGTGGTTTGGCTTGCGGCGGACACCGCGTTCGGTGGCCTCGGCCGAAACATCTCGCCATTGGGAGATATTGATGGTGATGGTCGGCCAGATCTCGCAGTTGCGGCGCCTGGGCGCCATAGTCGTGACCGGTACTCCGACTTCCCGCCCAGCGGATATCACGCTGCTGGCGACGCTTATATGGTGTCGGGCCGTGTCTTGAGTGAGAACATGTTCGTGTCTTTGCACACGTTTTCTGATCCTGGAGTCTGGCAAGTGTCGGGCACGGATGAGACCCTGAATGTTGGATACAATATGACCCTTGTTGGTGATCTAGATGGCGACGCACGAGAAGACTTCGTCATCGCGCGCGACGAGTCGACGATTGAAATCATCTCTGGCGAAACCCTCGCTGAACGCATGCGCGACGGTGGAACCAGCGCATTTGCAGACCTGGAAACTGGGACCATAACACTGCCGAGCGCTCAACGCTTAGACCCTCTAACATTCGCGCCGATCGGCGATCTCGATCAAGATGGGCTAACGGAGCTCGCCTTTTGCGCGCACCAAATCAGAAGCGCGAACAGCGTTGAAGCACAAATCTTCACGCTCTCCGGCGCGGCCATGGCAGCCTCAATGTCGACCGATACGCCAATTGCGATCGAGGACGTCTACGCCGCGGGGGAAGCCGCTTATTATGCTTATCTTGGAAACCGCTTGAATTGCGGACCGTTGCGCGCCCTTGGCGATGTCGACAATGATGGCTTGACCGATATTGCCATTCCAATGCCGGGTCCTGGAATTGGGGATGCGGGCGCCTTGGTCTTTGGCGGCGCCAGACTGCTCGAGATGATGCAGACGGGTGGACGAAAAACCGTCACGCGTTTCGACAAATTCTTTAACAATGCGGTCGAGCCCTATGTTCAGTTCACGGATTTCGACGTCAGCGCGCCAGAGTTTACCTTTACGACGCCGCTTGGCGACGTGACGGGCGATGGCATAGATGACTTCGCCTTTAGCTGGGGCCGATATCATTCCACTGATGATTCCGCCTATATCATTGTTGGCCATGACCAGGCGCTCAGCAATGAAGGCGGGACGCAGAATCTGCGCGCTATGGTGCCGGCTGGCGATGCGATCCAGTTGGCGGCATCGCCGGGCGGATTGGGCGCCAATGAGTATCGTGTGGAACCCGTGCATGTGCTCCGCGCGCCTGATGAGGACGCGTTGCATGAGACGCTGATTTTTGTCGGCGCTGGCGAAACGAGTTCGTCCCAATTTCAGAGCTACAGCATCGCCGCTGATGAATTACCTGCATTCGGCGTTCCCATTGCGTCCCTGCCGATCCCGGGCGCTGGTACTCTGTCGATCCCGCGCGAAAATCAACGCATGTTGAGCAGGGCCATATCCATCGGTGATCTCAATCGAGATGGCTATGGTGATCTGGCGATTGGCTGGGGCACCGGTGATCTCAACGGCGCGGAGGATACCGGCGCAGTATTGCTGGTCTCAGGCAAAGCGGTGGTCGAGGCGCGGGCCGGCGGCGAGACGCTGAGGCCGACATCGATGCGCAGTTTCTGATGCGAACGCCTTAGCCTAGCGTTTCGAGAGCGCGTCCAATTGTTCCTGCATGGCTTCCATTTGGGCGCGCAAGGCTTCCATCGGATCATCAAGGGTCGCAGCGGGTTTCTCGCTGCGCTTTGATTTGCGCGGCGATATGCCAGGCGTAAACATCCGCATCGCATTCTCGAACATTTCCATATTTGCGCGCGCTTGCTTCTCGAACATGGAAAACGGATTGGCGCCGCCCATGGCTTTGGTCCAGCGCTCTTGCCCTTCGGCGAAACTGTTCATGCTCATTTCGAGCCAAGCGGGCAGTAGACTTTGTGAACCGGCGCCATAAAAGCCAATCAGTTTGCGCAGAAAGTTCACGGGCAGTGCGCCTTCGCCCTTGGTCTCTTTTTCAAAGATGATTTGGGTCAGAACTTGCCGGGTTAAATCCTCACCGCTTTTTGCATCGACCACTTGGAAATCGACTTCGCGACGGACCAAATCCGACAGATGGTCGAGGGTGACATAGGAAGATGTCGACGTGTCATAGAGACGCCGATTGGCGTACTTTTTGATGATGACGGTACCAGAAGCCCCATTAGATTTCGCCATTTTCAAACCTTCCCGACTCGCAAGCCAAAATTCCCGCTCGTGTCATCGCGTTGATCTGCTAAGACGAATGTACCGACGACAACTCTACCGCGTTGTATAACACTAACCTGCTTACAGCGCATTTAGCAGACGCAGCAAATTTTAAGTTGCATAAATAACGGGAGAAGTGAGCATGTCCAGAACAGCATTGGTAACAGGGGGTACGCGCGGGATTGGCTTGGCGATTAGTACCGGCTTAAAAGCCGCAGGCTACGAGGTGGCTGCGAATTATGGCGGCAATGACGATGCGGCCAAAGCCTGCCAAGAGGCGACAGGCGTTTCATGCTATAAATTCGACGTCTCCGATTTTGATGCTGTCGGTGCTGGCCTCAAAGCTATTGAAGCAGACCTCGGTCCGATTGATATCGTCGTCAACAATGCGGGGATCACCTGGGACGGGCCGTTTCACAAGATGAGCGTTGAGCAATGGGGCAAAGTGATCGCGGTCGATCTCGATTCTGCCTTCAATGTCACGCGGCAGGTTTGGGAGGGAATGCGCGAGCGTGGTTTTGGCCGGGTAATCAATATTTCTTCGATCAATGGTCAAAAGGGCCAGTTTGGACAAGTGAATTATTCCGCTGCGAAGGCCGGCTTGATTGGGTTCACAAAGGCCCTGGCCCAGGAAGGGGCGAAAAAAGGCATCACCGTAAACGTCATTTGTCCGGGCTATGTTGACACCGAAATGGTCCGCGCGGTGCCGGAAAACGTGCTTGAGAGCATCATCGCAACGATCCCGGTGGGTCGTTTAGGAAAGGCTGAGGAGATCGCCGCCATGTGCACCTATTTGGCAAGCGATGAGGCGGCCTTCATTACGGGCGCGACGATGACGGTGAACGGTGCCCAATACATTGCCAGCTAACGTGGTTCCATAAGCTCAATGTGCCAGGGGTGGCGCACATCCAAAACACCGCGCGAGAGCCAGCCGCGGATCTGCACCGGCTGATCGGTTTCCAAATCGCACACGGTTTGTGCGTTCGCATCCACGCGCAAGGTCAGCGTAACGCCGGTTAAAGCGCGAAAACAGGCCGGGCGGTAGCGATCATCCTCGTCCGCACGGTCTGGAAGGCGCGACCCAAGGCGGGCGCGCAGCATCACAAACCCGCTCGCCTCGGGCGCCAAACGCTCGGAATCGCGGACAGCATAAACCGCGCGCGACCAGAGCCCGGCGCGGCGTTCCCTTGCATCCGCCTCGGCGTCTAATAGCTCACGTCCGCGCGCTTCGGTGCCGGCATAGAGGCGCACCCGCGCCCCTCCTGCCGCGACCATGGCTTGGTTCAGCCAGAGCGCGGGCCCGGCGCCATCGGCGGTGACCACATGCGCCAGCGCGCGATCATAACGATCTCGTGTTAGGCCTGGATAGTACAATTGCACGCGCCGCCCGAGCGCCATATCTTCCAGCAGGCGTGCACTTTCGGCCGCGTGCGGCTCGGGCGGCCCCTCGCGCGGGCGTAAGACCGGGGCAAGGATTGAGACCAAGCGCACGCTTTGCCCGGTCTCCAAGACGAGCGCATCGCCATCAATGATTTTGACAACCCGCCCGGTCTCGCCGGGTTGCATGTCGGGCAGCGGCGATTTCGGCGCACACGCCGCCAGGATAAAACTGAGCCCCCAAACCCCAAGACGGATCACAAACCCTCTTCAATCTGTCCCCACACAACGGTAGACCAGACTATACGGTCCCGTAGCTCAGCAGGATAGAGCAACAGATTCCTAATCTGTAGGTCGCGCGTTCGAATCGCGCCGGGATCGCCAATTGTTTGACGTCATGTCATCGATATTCGTACCGTTGATTTAAATGAATTTGGCTAATATTTCTATTCGTCTATAAAATGATAGGTGAGTATAATGATTTCGAAATGGAGGAACATATTGATAGCGAATAATAAGATCTATAGAGAGATGATTATTATCTTATGTCTGTCGGTCACCGTCAGCTGTGGAAGCGTTGAGCCAAAACCTCAGTCATCGGAAGAAATCATTAATGAGCATTTTGGTGATATGGCATTTACCAAGGTCTCTTTCGAAACAGAGAATGAAATGCCCGCGAGCGATTTGAGCGTTTACGAGAAAGCGCAGCTTGAGGTTCGCAGCGGCGACGGAGATTTGGTTGGCTACAAATGGTTGGCGCTGACCGATAGTGAGAGAAGCATATCGGATCTCTATATTGGCGGCAGCCATTCCAGCGGATCAGGCGAGGTGCAAATCTCGAAAGATGACTTCCGCGACAAATGGCGGGAGTGTTCCCAGAAAAACGATCCGGAAGGCCGGGACTGTCATTTCGATTTGCTGAATGAAACGATCAGAGACTGTGAGTCTAGCTCGACAGTGGCAGAGTGCCGCGAGGATTGCTGGTATAACATAAGCCTATGCCGGGGCGGTTGAGCGTAGCGCATTTTGAGGACATCGCTTACGCATCCTGTGGCCAGCCTTTGCTGCTAAGTCGAGTGCTTAGAACCGTCTTATAGAACTTAACGATAGACCGCATTCGGTCCACGATCGATTCTCGATCAAATGCCTCTCCGTCTCATTCTCTGCGTCAGCGATGGTCGATGACGCGAAATTTTTTCTAGATGTCGCATGACATCTTCGCCGGTTTGCGCTTGGCCTGGCCTTTGGAACCGGTAAACCTTATGAGGCGGAACAGTCTCAAAGGGGCAGGGGTGTCGTGAAGCCAATTTATCTGAGCCTTTTCGTGGCCGCGTGTGCGAACGTTGGCTCGCTCCCTGCGACGCCAGAACCCGGCCCTTTCGATCCGGCGCAAGATCCGGCCTGGACGCTGACCTTTGAAGACGAATTTGACGGGCCGGTGAACGAAGAGATCTGGGATTTTCAACTAGGCCC
>JBCCXW010000129.1:0-9853 GCA_039191105.1 Pseudomonadota bacterium | reverse complement strand
TGAAGGATGGCGAATTTTACAAAGCCCCATCCCAGGAGAGGTCAGCTTATCGCTACACGGCGTAGCAAGGGGCCAATTCACCGCTGAGAGTTTCCCCATTTTCAGCGCCGATCTTACGCACGACGAGTTAGGGATCAGAAGTGGACGACGGCGAAGGGCAAAAAAATCAAAGGCTGAAAACCGGCGAAACATTAAAGAAGGTCGGACACGCCTGAACGCGACGGATCGGTACGGAACAGGCACATGGCGGACAGGGCGGGACCGAGTTCAAACCCGTCTGATACCCTTTCCGAAGAATTTTTTGAGACTCTAGCCAACTGGAATGACGTTCTAAAGCACAATTCGCCGCCGTGCCGGAGTTCTCCCCAGCGTAAAGGGCCGTCGATATGAGGAGGCGGCGCAGAGCGGAGTATAAGGCGCGGGAGCCGTCCTATCCGATTTCGCTGCGACTGACGGCCAGCGAGCGGAGACGGCTGGAGTTTGAGGCGTGTGGCGCAAATCTCAGCGCATATATACGCCAGCGGCTGTTTGATGATCCTGCGCCCCGGCGCAAAGTTCGTTTGCCTCGGCGGGATGAGCAGCGGTTGGCACAGATTCTGGCGGTGCTCGGTCAATCCGGCATTTCAGAAAACCTGCTGGAACTCGCTTACTCGGCTAAAATCGGCGCACTCATTCTGACCAAAGAAAACGAGGAATCTCTTTTGTCGGCGTGCACTGCCGTCCAGGCAATGCGGACCGATTTGATAGCCGCGTTGGGTTTGCATGAGGATCAAGAATGATCCTCAAAGCTTCTCAGCGTGGCGGAGGCATGCAGCTTGCCGCTCATCTGGTGAAACTCGATGATAACGAACACGTCGAGGTTCATCAGATTCGCGGCTTTGTATCGGACACGCTGCACGGCGCAATGAAGGAAGCCTATGCGGTCAGCCGGGGTACAAAATGTCGCCAGCATTTGTTTTCGCTCAGCCTGTCGCCGCCGATGGAAGAAACCGTTTCCGTCGCCACATTCGAAAAGGCCATCGATGATATCGAAGACAGCCTGGGCCTATCCGGCCAGCCACGCATGATCGTCTTTCATGAAAAACATGGGCGACGGCATGCACACTGCGTCTGGTCACGGATTAAGGCAGACACCATGAAGGCCGTTAAACTGTCCTACACGAAGCTAAAATTGCGTGAGCACTCGAGGCGGCTGTATCTGGAAAACGGCTGGAAGATGCCGCGCGGCCTGACGAACAGTGCCGAGCGTAATCCCCTCAATTATGACCGGGCGGAGTACGAGCAGGCCAAGCGCGCAGGCCGCAACCCCAAAGCGATCAAAGAGATTTTCCAGGATTGCTGGGCAATTTCGGATGGCGTAAATGCCTTCCAGAACGCGCTAGAAGCGCGGGGCTTCTATCTCGCGCGCGGTGATAGGCGTGGCTTTGTTGCGGTCGACTGGCAGGGAGAAATCTACGCCGTAGCCAAATGGGCGGGTGTTCGTACAAAGGAAGTCAAAGCCAAACTGGGCGATCCCTGGGACCAGCCTTCGGTCGCGTCCGTACAATCAACCCTCGTCGACAAGATCCACGCGAAGCACAAGCGGTTTGCGCAGGAAGTGCGGCAGGAATTCCGCGCAGCGCAATTAGGTCTGGAAGCCAAACGGCAGAAGATGGTCGCTGCACACCGCGCAGAACGCGCCGTCTTCGAGCAAGCACGCAGTGCCCGCTGGGAAAAAGAAGCCCGCGCCCGCGCCGCAAGGTTCCGCAAAGGCATTGCAGGGCTATGGGACCGCATCACAGGCCGTCACACCGCCATCCGTGGACAAAATGAGGCCGAAATCATCGAAGCCAAACACCGCGACGACGCGGCCCTACACCCCATACTCTCGCGACACGGTGAAGAAATCCGCGACCTTCACGATCAATCCCTGGCTCAACACGAGCGTTTTGAAAACGAGCTTTTGGCCTACGACACCAAATTCAAAGATCAGGTTGCGCGCCAGGAAGCAGAAGAGCTTGAGGAGATGACTCAACCACGAATTTCCGAGTGGCCCTACCACCGTCGAGCCAGTAACGAACGATGTCTCGGACATTGAAACGACGCCCGCCGATGTGTTCTTGTGATTGACGTTTAGCTCATTCAACGGTTGTCCGTGGCGGATCGATTAATTGGAAATCTAGAAGCCTTCCGCTCACTCGTACCCAGTCCAGGGACGAAACAAATTCCCCTAGTCAAAAAAGCACCTATACTGCGAATGTACTAGGCGTAGCTACGCAATGGAACCGGGTGCTCCACTCTTAATACGCCGGAGCACTCGAGCTTGCAGATTTCTGAAAACAATGGCTAATTCCAGGTCAGCTGCCTTACGCCAAGTTTGGTGTCTCCCACCATGAACTGATACAGCAGGCTGACTAAGCTACCAGACCGCCGCATTATCTTGACCAAATCCCACTTCCAATTAATCGATCAGCCCCTTATCGCCGAAAGCTATCTAAACCTCAATCTCGAAATAACGACATCATTCGGATAGAGAGCATATGTCAGATACCGAACAGAATGATAATAACTTGTCACTGGAGTATAAAAGTACTTCCGATAGTGACTCGGAAAAACGCCCAAAAGTTCCGAGAGCCGCAAAACGTGAAACAATTTATTATACAGCAATTGCTATGATATTAGCATCGATAGCTTCTCTTCCAATAATTGTCCCACATTTTGCTTTCCTTCTCGAATTTCTATCGAACAATAATGAGACAGTAAGGAAAGAATTGCTGGGGCGTTTTTATCCTGAGGGCTTTTCGAGCAAGATTTACAATGACGCAATTAAACTTTTCACGATTTTTTCGCTCAGTTACCTCGTTCGAAAACTCGCATTCGCTGAAGTTGACTGGCGAAATGCAACAGCTGATTCTGTAGGATTGATCGTAAAAGAATCATTGAACCAGCAGCGAGGGTCGTTGAAAGAGTTCCGTGACATCCTAATGAGACATGAAGGCCAAGTTTCTGAAACGCTCAGAAAGACAATTGACGAAGTTGATTCCCGAATATTCGAGTCTAAAGTTGTGTTTCTTGAGAGTGAGGAGAAGTGGTACGCTCGTGCAATTGAGGTTATCCTGGGTTGGGAAGGATATTTCCCAAGCACGCAAGAGCGAGTTATTCGGGCTGTTTCGACTTTTATTTATCAAGAAGAAGACCAAATTGGACGAAACAGAAGGGATTACTTACGAGCAATAGCTAGAATCATATGCGGATCGAGTGAAACAAACCCGTACTACCAACTCATAATGGTGCCTCATCCAGATGATCCTA
This sequence comes from Pseudomonadota bacterium, assembly GCA_039191105.1. Classification (GTDB taxonomy): domain Bacteria; phylum Pseudomonadota; class Alphaproteobacteria; order Caulobacterales; family Hyphomonadaceae; genus Henriciella. The sequence continues at coordinate 6,562 of JBCCXW010000129.1, read as the reverse complement.
CTGAGAAAGCTGTTGGTAAGGAGATAAGAAAGCGGATACAAACGCTAAATGAGATATCGCAAGATATTGATACGGCTTGGGGGAAGGAAAATATCACTGTCAAGAAAGCCCATGTTTCTGGAATTGACCTAGTTATTGTGGGTGATGTGGTATTATTTAACCTCAAAACGGTATCTGGTGGAATCACTGCGCGGCGAGGCGTACTAATTGAAGATAATAGAATGGCCCGAGCCTTTACCAGTTGGTTCGATCAAATTTTTACAAATCCCGATATTTGTAAGACGTTGAATATGGCGGACGCCCGCCGATGGGGTATTTCCGAGGAGGATTTAATTAAATTGGGAGGCACTACACAGGAGTGACGTTTTCAAAGGGAATTTCTAGCGAATCCCGATATCGCTCGAGGCTGAGTTTTAGCCAATCAATATCGGTAATTTCGCTAATCAAAAATTCTATTTGATTCCCTCGCCGGCTTACCGATGAAAAGAATGGTGCGGGAGACGAGGAAGTAATAAATTGTTGAGCTAGGTATGCTGCCCTCGAAGATTGAAACTGAATTTTATACACTTTTGTCTGCGGCCCATCGATTGATAGCCGACTTCTAAAATGTTCGCAAATTTCTAATACCGCATCTTCTTTCATTTCTGTATAATAAAAAAAATCTGTTAAATAGTTGTGTATGTAGAAGTTGTTCAATAAATGCCATTATTTGTCAATAATTTTATTGAATTTTTTCAAATTTTGGTAAGAGTATTTGATGTAACACTACGTTCGGATGTGGCAGCGGGTTACGAGGTCGGTGCAAGTAGGGTGGGGTGCGTGTATTGGACCGACGTAGCCGCTCCCCTCTCGCTGACCGCAGGAGGCCCGGCATTAAATGTTTCCGTGTGAAAAAAAGGGGGTTGCACAGGGGGCGGGACGCCCCCTTGCCGAAGGAGCGTGAGCGAGTGAGCCAAAGTCCTGTCATACAGGACACATCTTGCGGTTAGCGCCTAATCCCTATCTCTCTTCCGATATTACCTAATCTGCCTTTTTGTGCACCGTCTTTGCACCTTGCTGCCTTGAACTACCTACCTTTGCTGCGCTTCGGTTTGGGGATACAGCTGAATCGGACAGTCGACGCTCAAAACAGCTTTCGTCACAAAACTGTAATTAATGGGTAACAGTTCCGTTCGTTAAGGCTCCTAAGCCTCCCAGAACCAAAGTGTTCTTTTGGTGCTGACGTAGGAGACTGTCATGGATGTACGGATTGCAAAGATGATGCTGCAGCTTCGTGATGCACCTCCGACTTGGTCGGAATTGGACCATCACGCACCGCACGCTTCGCTTGGCACCAAGCCGGAGCCAAGTTCGTCGCAACCCTCCAACGCTGTGCAACCCCATCTCAGGTTGGGCAGCCTGAGGACCTTCTGGGCGAAGGTCGCCGCAATGAAAACAATGCCGGTTGTTCGGAGTGCGGTCCGTACCGTCTCAATGATGCTTTGGGCTCGGCTCAAGATGGACCGCAAACGTGGCAGCGCAAGCCGGTTCTGGGGCTCCCTGGAGCGGATGAAGAAGTTGGCTGTCCGCCAAGGACCAAAAGAGCATGAGACGGCTCGAAAGGCTAAGGCCGCCAAGCCAATCTACGACCAGCTTCGCACCAAATCGCTGGACACAAACACTCGCAAAGAGAAGATAGCCGACCTCAACGACGGCGTCCGTCAGAGCGAAATGCGTGAAATGGCGAAGCACATCCTGGATACGGATGAAACAGAGAAAGACCCGTCAAAGCAGTAACTGAGGCACGCAGCCAACGCCTTGACCGGCCCAATTTGATCAGGGCGTTGCTGCGGGCGTTTTTGCTTCTTTACCAACGATCCGACGAGCGAAAACTTGCGCCTTTCGTATATCGCCATCTGATTGGCCTCGTTCGCCAATAACACTAAGAAAAGCCTGGCGTATTTGCGCTACGACCTCAGTCGTCGTAAGGCAGATTTTGGATAGTGGAGCGGGAAGGTCGCCTCGCGATTTCGCAACAGCGACTTTCTGTTTCAAATACCGTTCGTCAACTTTGTCTAGAGGCAGGCACCCGCGATCAACCGCCCTAGAAAACTGGGTATCAATATACTCAGCTAAAGGGAGCCCACTCCCCTTGAACGGCATACTGGGTTTTTCCACCGCCATCGTATAATGGGTCCGCAGTACGTCGATCTGTCCGATTTCTGGAAAATCGCTATCAATTAGCTCGTAAACTGACCCAAGCGCACGCAATCGCTTAACCGTGTCTTCCTTTTTGATCACGCCTTCTTTTGTAAGTCTTTCGACAATCGCAACTGGTAGGTTCTCCGCTAGCAATTTTTGAGCTTGGTTCCTGAACAACAAATTCCTGACATATTGGTCAGTATTACTGTCCTTTTCATCAGCGTCAAGGTCGTTGGTTGAAGAGCCATTAGAGTCAGACGAGCTCGCCATTGGTGAGCGCTTGTCCACGATGTGCCTCCGTGCCTTTTCCGGCGAAAAATGGCGAATCAGATCGTCTAGGGAATGCATGCTGTGTAGCCCATCTGGCGCAGTTGGTACCAGTCCTAAGGATCTGTAATCACCCGCTTGTCACAGCGGAAAGCGGGCGATATGCATCCCAGATAGCAAAAAGTCAATCAATACAGTGCGTTGAATGCGCTCTGTGCAACGTTCTCCTGAAGCGGTATTGCAGGAATTCATAACAGTTTCAGATATTTGTAACTACAATCTGGATTCTCATTTGCCAGAGAAGCCGTTGTCGCTGGCTCTTGATGACCCTGCGTCCCCAATTTCAAAATCCACTCTAGGGTTGCTCCTGCAACCCTGGCAGTCTGACGAAGACCGGAAGGTCCGGGGTGGATGCGCGTTCGAGGTTAGCCGGGGTGCGGGCGGCGCGGGGCTTGTAGCCCTGCGGCGAACGCGGCCCTGCTGAGCCTGCAGAACGCGCATCAAGGGGAGGAAGGCAGCGCCTTCCTGGCCCCCTGTAGATGCTCTTTGCCAGCAACTGGTATCTGCCATCTTTTGGTATGAAAGATAGGTGCATCCGCAGACCCCCATATGACACCTTCGCTTACACCCGAAGGCGCGCTATGTGCTGCTATGGCTTCTTTGGATCAATCTCCGTCAAACACAAGACAAACCGCGTCTTTCCAAAGAGTAGCGATAATGATGAAGGAATAAAATCCTTGATTGTTCGCTCTTTGTTCTGTATGATGTGGTGCTTTACTGTCTTCGCATTTAACGAAAGGGGTGTGTGATGGACAAAAACGTACATGACCACCCCGATCATGAGGGCGGGGCTGCGCTCCTGGAGTGCGACTATGAGCGCTACGCGGCGTATCTGGATGGCGAGGATATCAGCGAAGACCAAAAGCGCGCTTTTATCGAAGCGCTCTGGTCGGTGATGGTGGGCTTTGTTGATCTGGGCTTTGGCGTGGATTCTCTGTCTTACGTCTTCCCTGAAATCCTGGGGACAAGCGGCAGCGCTGCTGGCGTGAATGGCGGCGGCGCTGATACGCTGCTTGAAAGTGAGAACAACACCAACGCCGCAGAGAATGCGGGGAAAGGCGGCGGGCATGATTGAAGAAAGCCAGCCAAAGGCTGTCATTTACGCCCGTGTGTCCAGCGTGGCTCAGGTGCAAAAGGGCCAGGGCCTGGAATCCCAGGCCACGCGCTGCGCCGAGTTTGCGCGTGTGAGGGGCTATGAAATCGCTCAGACCTTCCGTGATGAGGGTGTTTCGGGCGGGATGATCAATCGCCCCGGTATGCAGGAAATGCTCTCTTATCTGCGCGTCCACCGCAAAGAGGGCGTGCGGGTTTTAATTGACGATATCTCGCGTCTGGCGCGGGGGTTAGAAGCGCACCTGGAACTGCGCAGCGCAATCAGCCAGGCCGGGGGCGTTTTGGAATCGCCTTCAATCGAGTTCGGCGAGGATTCAGATTCGCAACTGATTGAAAACCTGCTGGCCTCCGTCTCCCAGCATCAGCGCCAGAAAAACACCGAGCAAACTGTGAACCGCATGCGGGCGCGGGTGCTGAACGGCTACTGGCCCTTTATTGCGCCGCTGGGCTACCGCTATGAAAAGCGCGAGGGCGAGGGGAAAATCCTGGTCCGGGATGAGCCTGTCGCTTCTGTCATTCAGGAGGCCCTGGAAGGCTACGCTTCGGGGCGGTTCCAATCACAGGCCGACGTGAAGCGGTTCCTGGAAGCCCAGCCCGCTTTCCCCAAAGGCCGAGACGGGGTGGTCTATAACGAGTATGTCGCGCGGCTCTTTGCCCGCGTACTTTATGCGGGTCATGTGGAAAAGCCGGATTGGGGCGTGTCTTTGCGCCCCGGCAAGCACCAGGGCCTGGTATCGCTCGAAACTTATCAGCGCATCCAGCAGCGCCTGACCCGCGTCGTGAAAGTTCCGGCCCGGCCGGACCTGAACGCAGACTTTCCCTTGCGGGGCTTTATCACCTGCGGGGAATGTGAGCGCCCCTTAACCGCCTGCTGGTCAACCAGCAAAACCGGGAAGAAGCACCCCTATTATCTGTGTCACAACCGGGCATGCTCCGCGCACCGCAAGTCTATTCCAAGGGACCGGGTGGAGCAGGAGTTTGATGCCCTGCTTGGCACAATGACCCCGCACCGCCGCGTCTACGCTCTGGCCAAGGATATGTTTAAAGCAGCTTGGGAAATGCGCCTCACCCAGACCGAGCAGCTGGCCGCGTCCATCAAACGCAAAATCGCGGGCGCTGAAAAACAGATTGCCCAGCTGCTGGACCGGATCGTCGAGACCTCCACGCCCAGCGTGATTACGGCTTATGAACAGCGGATTGCCGACCTGGAGCGGCAAAAGCTCGCCTGGGCGGAAAAGGCGGAAACCAGAGCCGCGCGCCAGCGCCCCTTCGGCGAAATGTTCGAACTCGCCCTGGCGTTCTTAGAAAACCCACAGAATCTCTGGCGTTCGGAGCATCTGGCCGACAAAAGAACGGCCCTAAACCTCGTCTTCACAGACCGCGTCGCCTATAGCCGTGAGGGCGGGTTTCGAACCCCGAAAACATCCATAATATTCAAGGTCTTAGATATGCTGGAAAACCAAAAATCCCAAATGGCGGAGGGGAAGGGATTCGAACCCTCGACACCTTTCGGTGAACACGCTTTCCAGGCGTGCGCCTTAAACCACTCGGCCACCCCTCCGTGCCTGGCGTGGCTGTCGTTTGATGAGCGGCGCCAGGTAAAACGGGCGGGACCTTAGCGGGCGGAGCGGGGGGCCGCAAGCGGGACGGCTTGAGTTGGTTTCGCAATGGCCTATAACCGCGCCATGACTGACACGCGCGACACTCAGCCATCGGGGGCCGGCGCCGAGGCGCCGATATGTCCTGAGGATCTTTTCCGGCATCTAGAGGCGCTTGGAATCGCATTCGAGACCCATCACCACGACCCCGTTTTCACCGTCGAGGAAGCCCGGTCCTTGCGGGGCGCGTTGCCCGGTGCTCACGTCAAAAACCTCTTTCTGCGCGACAAGAAAAAACGCTACTGGCTGGTGGTGGTTGAAGAGCTGCGGCCGATCGCCCTCAAGGCCTTGGCGAAGAAGCTGGGGGCCGGCACCTTCTCCTTCGGCTCGCCCGAACGGCTCTTTGAGGTGCTTGGTGTGCGCCCCGGCTCGGTGACGCCGTTGGCCTTGATCAATGCCAAGGGCCGGCATCAAGTCAATGTGGTGTTCGACAGCGCCCTCATGGATGAAGCGCTGATAAACTGTCATCCCCTGCTCAATACGATGACGACCAGTTTGGCCGTCACCGACCTGATGCGTTTTATCGAGGATTGCGGCTTTTCAGCCGAGCCAATGGAGTTGGCCAACCTTGATGTCACGGCCTAGTATGTCCATAGGCAAACAGACGATGTCGGCCGAGGCCGATAAAGGGGTTCATGGCCTTGCGCCCCTTGCTCTTTGACAGGGCGTCGACCACCTAACTCAATACCCCTTCAAGGATTTGATAGATGGAAACCATTTTGGGAGCCGGCCTTTCAGGCACCGCGACCGCTTCAGCAGCCGGTCCAGGCGGTGCTCCGCAAGCCGATTTGGTCAAGGACAGCGATACGGCGGGGTTTGCCCGCGATGTCATTGAGGCATCGCAAACCACCCCCGTCATCGTCGATTTCTGGGCACCCTGGTGCGGCCCGTGCAAGACGCTTGGCCCAATCATAGAGAAGGCAACCCTTCAGGCGCGCGGCAAAGTTAAGCTCGTCAAGGTCAATGTGGATGAAAACCAGCAGCTCGCCGCCCAACTGCGCATCCAATCCTTACCGACCGTTTTGGCCTTTGTCGGCGGCCAACCAGTGGACGGCTTTACCGGCGCGCTCGGCGAGAGTCAGGTAAAGGCCTTTATTGACAAGCTGGCCAAACAATCGGGCGCCGGGGCTGATCCGATCGATGATGCCCTCGCCCAGGCAAAAGACCTTGTGGAGGCCGGCGATTTTGCCAACGCGGCGGGCCTCTATTCGCGCATCCTTCAGGCCGATGCGGATAACGCGGCGGCCATCGCGGGTCTGGCCAAGTGTTTGGTTCAGATGGGG
>JBCCXW010000128.1:0-10117 GCA_039191105.1 Pseudomonadota bacterium | reverse complement strand
GGAAGCCCAAGTCGCCGCGTTGGCGGACGATATTGCCTACAACAATCACGATATTGATGATGGCGTTGCCGCAGGTCTGTTTACGGTGAAGGATCTAGAAGAGCTTCCGATCGTCGGCGATATCTTCCGCGCGGTGCGCAGTGACTATCCAGCCTTGAATGAAGAAAAGACGGTCAAAGAGGGCGTGCGCCGGCTGATTGGATATTGGATTGATGATTTGCTGGCCGAAACCCGTCGCCGCGCAGAAACGCACAAGCCTCAAAGTGCGGCAGATGTCCGCGCCATGAACGTCCCGCTCGTGGCTTTCTCGGATACACTCGAACGCGATCAGCGAGCTTTGCGCGCCTTCCTGTATGAGCGGATGTACAAGCATTACAAGGTCAACCGGATGCGCTCGCAGGCAAAGCGGATTTTGAAAGAGCTCTTTGCCTTATTCATGGAGGAGCCGGAAACGCTGCCAGACCTTTGGCGCCGCGATGCTGAGCAAGCCCCGCCGCTGCGACGGGCGCGTCTGGTCTGTGATTATCTTGCGGGAATGACGGACAATTACGCGATCGAGCTACATTGGCGATTGTTCAGCATGGAAAGCATGCTTTGAGACCTTTTTGCCGCCTCAATTCGGACGCGAAATTTAGGCATCATTAACAAAACGAGCCTAGCTGTTAACGATACTCTGGATGGCAGGGGAAGTTATGAGCCGCATGAAAAGCGAGCCTGATTATGATTTCGGGCCGTATGAAGACGAATATCGGGGATTTGAGATTCGCGACGACGAGACCGGGCGAGGACCTTTGATTCTGGTCTTGGCGCTCGGCGTGTTGTTGATTTTTGCGGGCGTTGTTTGGAACACCTATCGACAAGGCGTGCGCTCCACAGAGGGCGGACTGCCCGTCATTGCCTCCGATACTGCGCCTTATAAGCGCGCGCCGAACGAGCCCGGTGGGCTTGAAGTGGCTGGGCAGGATAAAGGCTATTACGCCCCGATGGATGGGCTCGGCGATCCAGCGATGCAAAAAACATCGGCGAGAGATCCAATAGATTTGCGTCGACGCGACAGCGAATTGGCGGGCGGCGCGACGCCACTGCCGCCGATCGAAGGTGCAGAAACGCCGCCTGAGGTTGCCGCTCCGGCGCCCGCAACGTCCAATTCAGAGCGCGCCGCGTCCGCGATTACCGTCGCGCCGCGTCCCGAAGCAGAACCGGTCGCCCCTATTGTGGAAACGCCGCAAGTGCCCCAACGCTCGCGATTTGCCAGCATCGGTACGTATCAAGTACAGCTTTCGGCGTTGCGATCAGAGTCGGCCGCCCGCTCCGCATGGAGCCGCATCCAAAGCAGCGCGCCGGATCTCTTTATCGGCGCGAATTTGGACATCCAGCGCGCAGACCTTGGTGCGAAAGGCGTCTTTTTTCGCTTGCGCATCGGTGAATTTGTAAACCGTGAACAAGCCAGAGCCTTTTGCGCGGATGTCAAAGCCGCCGGCAAGGATTGTATGGTTGTAGCGAAAGCGTCTGGATGAGTGTTTCCGCCTGCATTGTCAGCATCTCCGGACCCGAGCTCCTCGCAGAAGAACGCGCCTTTTTAAGCCAAGCGGCGCCCTGGGGGGTGATCCTCATGGGGCGGTCTTGCGTCTCGCGCGCGCAGCTCTCGGCGCTGACAGCGGAAATCAAAAGTGCGCTTGGGCGCGATGCCCTGATTTTTATCGATCAAGAAGGCGGCCGCGTGGCGCGTCTAAAGGCCCCAGAATGGCCGAAGTTTCCGGCTGCGGGCGTCTATGGTGAGCTGTATGAACGCGCGCCCGAGACCGCGATTGAGGCGTGTTTTCTCGGCCACCGCCTCATGGGCGCCGAATTGGCCGCTCTTGGCATTCATGCCGACTGCGCCCCATGCTGCGATCTGCGCCAAACCGACACGCATGACGCGATTGGTGACCGGGCATTTGGATACAATGCCCAAGCGGTCGCTGCGCTCGCCGAGGCGGCTCTGCGCGGGCTTGGCGCTGCCGGCGTGGTTGGCGTTGCGAAACATATGCCGGGGCAAGGGCGGGCAACGCTTGATACCCATTACGATCTGCCCAGAGTGACCGCCCCGGTCCAGGCGCTGGTGGAAGATATGGCTATTTTTGAGGCCTTGAGCGATCAGTTGCTGATGGGAATGACATGTCATGTTGTGTTTGAGGCTTTTGACCCACACTTGCCGACAACCATTTCCTCGACGGTTATTTCGGAGACCATTCGCAAGCGAATCGGATTTGAAGGTCTGTTGATGACCGATGATCTAGGCATGAACGCCCTCGGGGGCAGTCTCGCGGAGCGCGGGACGACAGCGCTTGCAGCGGGATGTGACATGCTTCTGCATTGCTCAGGTTTTGTGAAAGACCCCAAGCAGATCCTGACGGAAATGGAGGCTGTTGTCGACGCCGCCGGGCCGCTGGAGGGGGGTGCGCTTGAGCGCGCGCGCACCGCCGAGGCTGCTGTCAAACCTTCGGCAGAGTTTGACCAAGAGCAAGCCTTAGCCCGATTTAGCGCGCTCATGTCGGACATGGATGCGAGCGTCTAGTCATGGAAATCGTTTCGAATGATCTGGTCACCTTAGATGACGATGTCGATGCCAACGAGGTGTTCTCGATCGATATTGCGGGCTATGAAGGGCCGTTGCATCTCTTGCTCGATTTGGCCCGTAAGCAAAAAGTAGATTTGCTTTATGTTTCGATTTTAGAGCTGGCGACGCAATATCTCGAATTCATCAAAGCGGCCCAGAGCAAACGGATCGATCTTGCTGCAGATTATCTGTTGATGGCCGCTTGGCTTGCCTTTTTGAAGTCACGGCTCCTCTTACCGAAGCCGAAAAAGACCGATGATCAGGGCCCAGAGGCTGAAGATGATGCGAAACGGCTGGCCTTCCGCTTGAAACGCCTCGATGCGATGCGTCAGGCGGGGGAAGCGCTGATGGACGGCGATCTGCTCGGGCGCAACGTCTTTTTGCGGGGGATGCCAGAACAGCCAAAAGTCGTCAAAACGACAGAATATGACACCACGCTGTACCATCTGATGCAGTCTTTTGGGAGCATTCGCCAACGCAAAGCGCGCGAAGCGCCGCACACATTTGAGAACCAATTTGTATTGCCCCTGGAGAATGCGCGCGACACGCTCCGCAATCTCAGCCCGAAGCTCACCGAATGGGCTAGCTTGGATGATATTCAGGCTCAAATGACAGATATCGATCCGGATGTGCCCTCGCGGTCGGTGACGGCCAGTGTTTTCTCTGCCAGCCTTGAATTAACCCGCGATGGTGATGTAGACGTGCGCCAAGACGCCCATTTTGGCCCGCTTTACTTGCGCGGAAAAACCCAACACATGGAGGGCGTTTCAAGATGACAAAAGCAGACTCCTCGATCCCCATCGAAGATGCTCCTGAGGACATTCGACGCGCCGTGCAGCAGCTCTCATTTGCCTATAAACGCTCCGCTGAAACGCTCTATGAGGCCGAAGAAGATGCGATGGCAGAGGCCGTAAGACGGGCAGAAGCCATTTTATTTGCCGCTGGTGAGCCGCTCTCAGCGGGCGAAATTGCCGAAGCAATGCCGCAAGGCGTGGATGTGCCAGCGGTCCTAATGACGCTGAGGTCAACCTATGCACAGCGCGGGGTCAACCTGGTCGAAGTCTCTGGCAAGTGGCGGTTCCAAACCGCCGCCGATTTAGACTATTTATTTGTCGAAGAGCGCCACGAGCAAAAATCGCTTTCGCAAGCGGCGCTCGAAACGCTGGCGATTATTGCCTACGGTCAACCGGTGACACGGGCTGAGATTGAAGCGGTGCGCGGGGTCGCGGTCTCGAAGGGGACGATTGATACGCTGATGGAAGCGGGTTGGGTCAAAATCAAAGGTCGGCGGCGCACGCCGGGGCGTCCCGTCACACTTGGCACCACAGATAAATTCCTCGAACATTTCGGGCTTGAAAGTCTCGATGTATTGCCTGGGCGTGCCGAACTCGAGGCCGAAGGCTTGCTCACAGATGTCATTCCAGATGGATTTTATGCTGATGGCACGAGCATGCACAATGAGCCTGAGGCGCTCGAATCAGAAGCAGAACTTGAAGAGAATCCGGATTTTGTCACTGATTTTATGGGGACGGATGAAGAAAATCCTTAGAGTTTCGTGTTAATGAAACCTCGGTGAGGGCATTGTAACGCCCGACACTGCGCGTTATCTCATCGTTATAGACGTGGAGAATCTGGATGTCCCCAAGTATCTGGCAACTGCTCATTGTGGCTGCGGTCGCACTCTTATTGTTCGGCGGGCGCGGTCGGATTTCATCGATTATGGGTGATCTCGCCAAAGGCATAACCAGCTTTCGCGAAGGTTTGCGCGATGAAGACGCAGACAAAAAGGCGGTCGAGGGTGACGATATGGTCAATATCACGCCAGAGAAGGACAAGGCCAAGTCGACCGACTAAAGCGCCTTTAAACGCGTGGAAGGCGCAAGACGATGCTGCCGTCATTCGGATTTAGCGAACTTCTGTTTCTGGTCATTATTGCGCTTGTCGTACTGGGACCGAAAGATCTGTCTTTGACCATGCGCAAGCTGGGACAGATAGTGGCGCGCGGCCGGTCCATGGCGAACGAGTTTCGGGCTGCGTTCGATGATATTGCTCGCCAAGCTGAGTTGGACGATTTGCGCAAAGAGATCGAAGACTTGAAGCGCGATAATGCGGTCACGCAAGCGGTTGATGATCTCAAAGCGGTCGAAAGCGATATCAATGAGAGCGTGATGCGCGAGGAACGCGCTATGGCAGACGAGCTATCAAAACCCGTTCAAGAGGCGTCCGACCCGCCGCCAGCAAATGATCCCGAGGACAAAGCGGCATCATGAGCCAAGATCTGCCCGTCGATCAGCGCCCGGACCTGCTCGAGGACGAAATGGAAGCCTCGCGTGCGCCATTGCTCGACCATTTAAACGAGCTGCGCTCGCGCTTGATCAGAGCTTTATTAGCCTTTGCCGTCTGCACGATTGCCTGCTTTTTTGTGGCCGGACCGATTTTTAACATTTTGGTCGAGCCATTTATCCAAGCGTTCAAAACGCATGGCGTGACCGAAGATCCGAGACTGATCTATACCGCGCCGCTCGAATTCTTTTTCGTGAAGCTGAAGATTGCGCTTTTTGCAGGTCTTTTCGTATCTTTTCCGATCATGGCTTGGCAGGTTTATGCGTTCGTCGCGCCCGGCCTATACAAAAATGAACGTGGCGCCTTTTTACCCTTCCTAATCGCCGCGCCGGCCCTGTTCACTATCGGCGTTTTGTTTGTGTTCTATGTGATGATGCCGCTCGTCATGGCGTTTGCGTTGGGCCAGCAACAGGCCGGTGGGCTTGATGCGGTTCAGATTGAGGCGCAGATCAAAGTCTCGGAATACCTATCTCTGTGTTTGGCGTTGATGACGGCATTTGGCTTGTCCTTCCAATTGCCAGTGATCTTAGCGTTGCTCGGACGGGCCGGCCTGGTCGGTGCGGATACGCTGCGTCGGGGGCGCAAATATGCGATTGTCGGCATCCTCGCCGTTGCCGCTTTCGCGACACCGCCGGACTTCATTTCGCAGATCATGCTGACGGTGCCCGTATACGGCCTCTACGAGATCAGCATTTGGATCGTTTCGGTTATGGAACGCAAAGCCGCAGAGCAAGAAGAGACTTAGAAGTCAGCACACTCTGGCAGCGAGACGCCGACCGGAAAGCGGCTGGAGCCGGAAACGCAGGCGCCATCAAAAATCGCTGTTTCTGCGCCAATCGCGGTTTCCAAATTGGCCCCGGCAAACCGTACATCGCGAAAGCTTGCGTCAACGATCGTGGCACCGGAGAGGTTGGCATTGGTCAAAACGGCGTTCTCGAACAAAGCGCCGCTCAAGTCCGCACCCGCGAAGTCTGCACCGGATAAGTTTGCGGCTGAGAAATCTGTTTGGTGCGCGATCGTGGTTTGGAGTTGCGCCCCATCGAGCGTCGCACCGATAAACGTGCCTCGGCTCAAGTCTGCGCCGTTCATGACCGCACCAGACATGTTGCAATTGTTAAAGCGGGCGCCGTCAAGTTGCGCGCCGACCAAGCTGGCCTCGTCAAACCTAGCGCCGCTGAAATCGCCATTGCGCAGATCGGCGCTGGCGGCTTGCGCACCGCTAAAATTAGCATCATGGCCAAGCGCGCCTCTTAGATTGGCGGAGGATAGATCGGCTCCGGGATAATTGGCGCGCGAAATGTTCCAGCCTGACATGTTGCGTCCCACTAATGAGCAATCGATACACGATCCGCTATAGGACGGCGCCCATGAGATTCGCTCGGGCGCATCTTGACCAAAGGCAAGACCCGAGCCCGCAAAGAACAGGCTCATAACCGCAAAGAGACGAGGATTTGTAACGGGTTTCATACTTCACGGTCTACGATAGCGGTCCCTTACAAAGAACTGAAATTGTAGTAATTTAGCCGCGCAGGTCGGAAAGTGTGGCAATCTTGCCGCACATTAAAAGTGGCGTTCAGTCCGATGCTTCAGCCTGTCCGACATAGCCACACGTATCACACGTCAGTTCGCCATCCGCATCATCGATATAAAGCGTGAAGCTGCCGCAATTCGTGCAAGCATCGGTCAAATAAGTCGGATTGTCTGTGGCAGGCGTGGTCGCTTCCAGCGCGCGCTCGGTCTGTTCGGCCTGCATTTCTTCCCGTTTCGTATTGAATATAACAATATTATCAGGGATCTGGCCTCGAGCGAAACCGCGTGAGATGAGATGCGCGGCGTCATCTGGCAGGGGTTGCGCGTGCGATTTCTCAATGCCGTCACCCAGCCCGCGTCCCAAGCCATCATGCGTGGCATCGCCGAGCTCCGCTAAGTCTTCACGTGCGAGATAAGAGACCGCGAGTTCGCGGAAGATATAGTCGAGGATCGACGTTGCGCGTTTGATTTGGTCATTGCCCGTAACCTCTCCGGCGGGCTCAAACCGGGTAAACACAAAGGCGTCGATATACTCTTCCAAGGGCACGCCATATTGCAATCCCAGCGAGACTGCGATGGCAAAATTGTTCATCAGCGACCGAAAAGCAGCGCCCTCTTTGTGCATATCGATAAAGATCTCGCCCAGCGATCCATCATCAAATTCCCCGGTATGCAAATAGACTTTATGTCCGCCGACAGTGGCCTTTTGAATATAGCCTTTGCGTCGATCAGGCAGGCGCGTTCGTGAGACGCCGCTTGGGGCCTCGACAATCGTCTGAGGGGTATTGTCCTCAGCGATCAAATCCTCCGCCAAAGCCGTGATGTGCTCCATGCGATCTGCTGTGAGACGATCAATCTGGGTATCCAATGCGGGCAGCCAAACGGAGACATCTGCCGCCAAAACTGTGTCTAAGTCTGCGCTCGTGTCTGTCAGATCCGACAATATGACGGCCACGTCGCAGCTTTTTTCGAGCGCTTTGGCGAACTCAATGCGCTCTGCAGGCGGTAAGTTTTGCTCAAGTCCCGCAGCGTTCAGGGCCTCTTGTGCCAGTCGATCTGGCCGTCCGTCCAGCACCGCTTCGGCTTCAGCGATCTCGCGTTTGGAAAACCCAATCGCTTTCAACAGTGCTCGACCGTCCGCATCGAAGGATTCCGGGGCCAAGCGCAGATCATTTGAAATGATGTCGTCGCCTAGGACCCAACGCGAAAAGGCCGCGTTCAGCGGCAAACCTTCGGCCAGTGCGCTTTTGACTTTCTCAACGGCACTCGGCGAAAAGCCGCGCGTCTGCAAAGTGTCGCCGCCAAAATGCGGCATCAGCTCAAGATCTGCGGCCGCATCGATATTGGCCAGTAAGGTCGGAAGCGCTTCCGGCGCTGTGCGCGAGAGACCGATGCGCGCCATCAAGTGCAGGCTCGGCTGATCGCCGTCGACCGCTTCAATCGCAGCTTGCATCGGATTAAGACCCAGCGTGATCGGTTGGAACTGCGAAAGAATGGCGCTCGAAAGCGAGGCGATGACGAGGTCGATATCGCGCTTTGACGTGCGCGGCGATCTTGGTGCTAGGCCGAGCGTCTCCGCGTATTTTTTTGGAAAAGACGTGCCTTTGGCCACCGATTGGAGCAGTTTTACCAAAGCGGTAGCCGCGGCGAGCGCGTCCGCTGTATAGGCTTGACCGAGTCCCATCAAAGCAGCCGAGAGCCCGCATGGTACGATTACGAGACGGGGGCCGTGCTCAGCGATAACCGCCGAGAGGATATCCTCCAGCACGTCCACTTCGATGCCATCGGGGGTGACGAATCGTGCCAGATCGACCGCCATTGCTGGTGTGTCCAGCTCCGGTAGATCGGTTTTCTTGATGAAGGCACCGACGCCGGAACGACGAAGTTCGTTTATGTCGTTCTTCGTCGCGGGCGCCGAGATCAAACATGCAGGCGCAGCTTCTGCTTGGATCGCCTCATCCCGAAATGTCGCTGCGATCATCTCGAAGCCTTGGCCCTGGTGCAAAGCGTCTTCGATTAAGGCAAGCGGAACGCCGCGCGCCACCGCCTCCGCCAATTCGGCGTTTTGCGGACGATCCCCCAAGCCGTCCAACAGTTCGGCCATGGCCAGCTTGCTTGTGCGATCGAGCCTGAGCTTGAGCGCCGTCTGCACGGCTTGTGCGCGATCGACCAACGCATTTAGGGGGACGGCGCAGAGATCCTGGAAGGGCAGAATGGCGCTGATCAAGCCTTCTTCCAATGCCGTCGTGATTAATTTCCCATTGCGATCCGCCGATGACATAAACTGCACCCTCCCGCCGACGCGGGCTTGACCTTGCCCGCAACATGATGTGTTGGCTTAGATAGCGAGATTCGTTGCGCTTCACGTGCCATATTGAGGACAAATCTCAGTGTCAGGACGATGATCATGTTGAAACTGTTTACTTGGTGGAATGGCGTTAGTCCGGGCGGCTGGTTCGATATCAAGCGGCGCAGTGTGCATGTCGGCACCGATGAATACGGCAATCGCTATTTTGAGGACCGTAAAAAGTCCGTTGAAGGCCGCCAGCGCCGTTACGTTATCTATAACGGGCTTGCAGAACCGTCTAAAGTGCCGCCAGACTGGCATGGCTGGTTGCACTACACATTCAAAGAGCCGCCCACCAGCGTGCCTTTGCAACGCAGAGCCTGGGAGACTGATCACACGCCGAATATGACCGGCACAGTGTTCGCTTATCGTCCGAAAGGCAGTTTGCGAGAAGGCGGCGAGCGCCGCGAAGCAGATTCTGATTATGAGGCTTGGGATCCCAATGCGTGAATCGATTTTTGAAACCTTAGTCGGCTTGGCCGTGTTAATCGTCGCGGGTGTTTTCCTGTGGTTTGGCCTCGCGCGCGGCGCCGATTCCGGACCAGCGGGTGAGTCTGTCGAACTGGGTGCGCGGTTTAGCAGCGCGGCGACGATTGACCGGGGCACTGATGTTCGCATGGCTGGCGTCAAAATCGGGACGGTTCGCGACATTGCGCTTGATCGAGAGCGCGCGGAAGCTCTGGTCACGATGGCGGTCGATTCGACGGTTTTCCCGCTCGGCGATGGCACAACCGCGCGGGTACAGTCCGAAGGGCTTTTGGGCGGGGCATACATAAATCTGGAACCTGCCGAAGGGTTTGGCGAGATTCCACCCTGCGCGACGGACGAGGCGCTGTTTGGCGATACCGGATGCGGCGAAATCCTCTATGCCCAAGGCTCAGTGGACCTGATGACTCTGTTTGCGTCCTTTGCCGCCGGTAGCGGCGGAGGCGCTGAGTGATACGCCTTCTAACCATGGGTCTGATCGGGCTTGGTCTCGGTGCGATGACGGCTGCACAAGAGGTGCGTCCCGGCATACGCGATTTAGAACGCGAACTCTTTGGTCCGCAAGACAATGAGACGGCCACCGAGCAGGATGCGCTCGGGGCGCTGAGCGACGATGAAGAGGCCGATCTCGAAGGGCAAAAACGGACATATCAAAAGAAAGACACGGTCCTTCTACGCGCCTTGGACAAGATCACCGGACGCTCGACAGATTTTGAAATGATCGTCGGAGAACCGAAAGTCTATGGGTCACTGCGCATCGACTTGCAGACCTGTTTTCAAACGCCGCCGGAAGAGCCGCCGGAAAGTGCCGC
>JBCCXW010000127.1:0-10159 GCA_039191105.1 Pseudomonadota bacterium | reverse complement strand
GTCCAGACCCGCCGCATAATACGCGGCAAAGCTGCCGAGCAGCCACGCTAAGGGGCCGCCGATAAAGATCATACGCCGCACGGCCGCGCCGGCTTCACGGAGATTTTCGAACTTTAGGACCAGTCCGCCTTCAAACAGGATGACGGCCACGGCCAGTGAGACGATGGGTCGGAACACGTCGCCAAAGGTCGCCTGCGGGCTCAACAATGGTTCGCCGAACACGACCGACCAGAGCGGTCCGACAGTCAAGCCTGCAAGCGACATCAAAACGATGGCGGGGGCTTGCAGGCGCCAGGCGAGCCATTGCGCGCCGACTCCCAGCGCACCGATCAGCGCACAGGCAAATATCACGCTTTGACCGGCGCCGATTGCGAGTAGAAGCCCGCTCTCCATCGCTCAGCCGATTATCGCGGCGCTAGGCAACCGCATCATCCGGATGACGCGAGAAATCGAAGCCAATATCTCGATTGCCATAATCACCAGCTTCATAACGCTCTATTTGGGTTTCGAACCAGGCGTGAACGTGCGCATAGATGTGATCATAAAACGGGCGCGGATCATTCTCACTTAAGGGGATCCGCAAGCGATATTCCTCACCGCCGACAATGCGCGCAATGAAGTCTTCGCCAATTTTCTGACATTCGATCGTCACCCGCATCCAATCTGTGCCGGTCGATACCCGGACGGCCAGCCCGAATAGAATGGCCCCAAGCGGTCGAAATCCAGCCGCCGGAATGGAAAAGGCTTTATCCCCATAGTCTTTCGCCTCGAATGGCCCTTCCGGCGGCACGAGACGGACGCAAACGCCATCGGTCGATCCGATATGGGCGCACAATCCGGCGCTCAGTTCGTTCGCCAAGCTACGGACGCGATCATAATTCTCCGCCGCCAAAGCCTGATAGTGGGCTACGGTGGCGATCAAGTCATCGAAGCGAGACAAGCCCAAACTCCCCATTGAACTTACACAATAGGGTAGGCCGCTCTCACTTCGAAAGCTAGTGTTAAGTTCTTGTCGGGTGCAGTTCGTCGGCTTGGCGTTGTTTGACCAGATTCAGCCAATAAAGCTGCGTCGCGCAATAGGCCAAGACAATGCCGAGATTTGCGGACACGACCGTGGATGCGTCCCCCTGATGCGCTGGCCCAATGAGCAGTTCGACAACGACGCCAAACCCGAGCGCGATCATTGCAGCGGCCCCGCGGCGTCGAACGCCAATCGCAAACGTGACCCAGATGGTGAGCCCGGCAAAGGAGACGAGCCGGGAAACATGCGCGTCAAAGGCCGAAAGTCCGCCCGCTTGAGGGACACTGGATGCTGTGTTCACCGCCAGCAGCACGGCGATTAAGCTGCAAAGACCTGTGACCACTTTTGCGGGCCAGCCGGTCAACCAATACTTCGCAGAGACACCGGTCTCATCGATCGTCGCACTTGTCATTGGCAGAACCTCCTCGATGTCTGTCAGTGCGAGCAGTATCAACAAGGTAAATTGTGATCCGTTTAAACTTAGAATTGAAGATTCGGATGCCGTCGTAAGGGCTCAGAAACCCTTTACGCGGCGCGCGAAGTCCGCCCGAGCGGCAGAACTTTAAGGCCTTGGTCTAACTCTGAAATGTCCGGACGGAGATGCGATGGCAGACTGGCCCGGGCCATTTCGATCGCAGGGCGCGGCGCGACCCCTTGCGTATGCGCGGTGATGATCCGAGCGATCGTATCCAAGTAAATCGCTTCTTCTTCGACAATTTGACCGAATCGATTGGCGATCGGTCCAACCAATCCATAGGCTAAGAACACGCCCAAAAACGTTCCGAGCAACGCGGCCGCGATCATTTCTCCGAGGATGGCGGTCGATTGATCGATCATTGCCATGGTTTTGATAATCCCGAGCACCGCGGCGACAATGCCGAGCGCGGGCAAAGCATCCGCGAGCGTTTGCAGGGCGTTGACCGCGCGTTGGCGTTCCTCGACGATTTCACCGATTGTGTCCTGCAAATACGTCACCGATTGATCGCGCAAGCTCGGGTCCAAAGCGATGAGCCGGAAACTATCGCAAATCAATTCCCGGGCCGCCGCATCACGGCTCAGGCGGGGGTATGCGGCGAACAGATCTGAGTGGTCCGGATCCTCAATATCGGCTTCGATCGCCACAACACCGCCGCGCCGCACGCGTTTGGTCAGCTCATGCATAAAGGTCAAAAGCGCTGCATAATCCGCGCGGGTCCATTTCGCGCCGCGCAAGGCCCGACCAAAACCGATAAAAGCAGCTTTCGCGACCGTGGCAGAGTTCCCGATCAAGATGGTCCCAACGGCCGCGCCTCCAATCAGGGCGAGTTCAAAAGGCAGCGCAGCGAGCACCGCTGGCCCACTGCTCACCAGCAAGGCGCCGGTCACGACCACCAAAACAATCACGAATCCGAGAATCTGAAGCATTTATATCGCCAAGCGCCGAGAGTTCTTATTGAGAGCGTCGCAAATATTTCTTTCGAACAGGTTGCGTTCCGGGACCCCTTGCAATTCTGGTCGCGGCCATCAAAGAAACCGGAATGAGCGATGCAAGCGACCTGACCGATTCTCCCAAACAGCCCAATCGGCGGGCCGCGTTCTTTCTACTGTTCTTCTCCCTCATGGCCATCGGGGCCGGCAATACGATGTTGATTGCCGCCGTGATTCCGCCTTTAACGCGCACGCTGGCGCTGCCCGATTGGATGGCGGGCGCGATATTCTCGTTCTCGGCTTTGTGTTGGTCTTTATCGTCGCCGTTTTGGGGCAAACGCTCGAATGAATATGGTCGCCGACGCATCGCGGCGTTCGGGCTGGCAGGATACTGCCTGTCCATGTTTCTGCTCTTAATCTCCTCTTGGGCCGCCGTGTCTGAGTGGATCACCGCGCCGTTTGCGATTTTTGCGTGTCTGGCGCTATCGCGGTCGGTGTTCGGATTGATTGGATCGGGATCGAGCCCGGCAGCGCAAGCCTATGTGGCGGACCGGACCGAACCGACCGAACGCCAAAGCGAGATCGCTTTCGTAACCTCTGGGTTCAGCTTCGGAACCGTTGTTGGTCCGGCCTTCGCCGCCGTGCTGGTTGCAAACTTTGGTATTCTAAGTCCGATGATGATCACCTGCATATTGGCCGGTGTCATGTCGGTCTTGCTTTGGAACTTTCTCCCAGAGAACCGAGAGCCGGTGCAGGATGCGTCGCGTGTCGAGGTCGACCGTGGCGCGATTGGCTTATGGCGGTCGCGCAATGTGCTGCCCTTCTTGACCTATGCCGTGACGCTGTCTCTGGTGACGGGGATCCTGACCCAGGTTTTCGTGTTCGCTGTCATGGACAAGCTTCAAATCCCACCGGATGAGCCCGAGCGGGCCGCCATTTATACAGGTCCCGCCTTCATGGTAGGCGCAATGGCGGTGATGATGGCGCAGCTTGTCTTAATCCCGTATTTGAAACTCAAGAATAAGACGCTGATGATCACCGGCTGCATTCCGCTGCTGATCGGCGCTTTAATTTTGATTCCGGCACAGGACTTCGCAACCCTGATCCTGGCGCAGTTTTTTTTGGGCATTGGTCAAGGGCTCACGCGGCCAGGTTTTTCCAGCGGAGCCTCCCTGGCGGTTTCGCCGCAGTTACAAGGCAATGTTGCGGGTTTGGTCATCTCCGCAAACGGAATGGGCTATATCGTGACGCCGCTTTTCGGTCTGTTTTTGTACGAGTTTGTGGATCCCTCATTGCCATTTTGGATTTGCGTCGGACTGCTCATCGCCATGGCGCTATTTGCCTGGCGGGCGATTGCACCGGGGGTGGGCGAAGCCGACTCAGGCGAGAGCGATCACGAAACGCTCTAGCGCGCGGCAAGCACTTGTTCGAGCGCGAGCATTGTCGGATAGCCGTCGGCCGGGGCAATCTCATTGGCCTTCTGGAAGCGCCGCAGAGCGCCTTTGGTCCCGCGCCCGGCAATGCCATCGACGGCGCCTGCGTCAAATCCCAACTGGTTGAGATGATCCTGCAAAAGCATCACATCGCGGCGCGTTAGCAATTCCAATTCGGTCGGCCACGCGGCGACGGGGCCAGTCTTCCCGACCACGCCGTCTGTCAACAAACCCACCGAAAAGGCATAACTGTCGGAGCGATTGTAGGCTTTGAAAACATGAAAGTTTTTAAACAACAGGTATTTCGGTCCCGTCGCTCCCGTCGGCAGCCATAGTTCAGCAAAAGCTGTATCTGGTGCGCGAAACCCTTCATCGGCCATAGGCGTGACACCGAGGCTCTTCCAGGTCGATAAACGCCGGTCTTCGCCATCGGCCAAAGACCAGTCGAACTCGAGGCCAGCAGCGACTTCAACCCCCCACGGCAAATCCTTTTGGTAGCCCGAGGCCCGCAGGTAGTTCGCGGCCGATGCCAGTGCGTCCGACGGGCTGTTCCAAAGGTCCTTCACACCATCGCGATCAAAG
Organism: Pseudomonadota bacterium; assembly: GCA_039191105.1. Taxonomy (GTDB): domain Bacteria; phylum Pseudomonadota; class Alphaproteobacteria; order Caulobacterales; family Hyphomonadaceae; genus Henriciella. Next base: position 5,716 of record JBCCXW010000127.1, on the reverse strand, counting down.
TCCACGGCATAGGTCAAAAAGGTTGACGGCATGAACTGCGTTTGGCCCATGGCGCCCGCCCAACCAGAGACCAAATCGTCACGGGCAACTTCGCCGCGTTCCTGCATTTTCATCAGCGCGATTAACTCACTTTCAGCCAGCGTCCGCCGTCGGCCTTCCACCGCCATATTCGCGAGCGTATTCGCGGCATCATAGCGGCCAATGTAAGAGCCAAGATTGGTTTCCATCGCCCAGATCGCTGTGATGGCTTCTCGATCGACGCCATAAGCGGCCTCAATCCGATCAAAGGTCGAGATCAGTTCGATCAAACGCTCGCCGCCCCGGGTCTTGCGGCTGTCTGTCACCGCGGATGCCACATAGTCCCAGATCGGTTTGGCGAATTCAGCCTGGTCCTCAATCCCGGTCTTGGCGACACCAGCCTCGTCTCCAAGATACAGGGCGAGCGGGCGAATGCCTTCGAGCGTCGCAAACACGATGTCAGGATCACGACCCGTCGCGATGGCGCGCGCGGCAAAGTCGTCGCGCCAGGAATCCATGCTGGTATTTCCCGACGGTGTATAGCTGGGCGCGGGTGGGGTTGAGGGCGTTTCAATCTCGCCGCGTGGGGGGTCAGTCTCGGTCGCAGCATCCCGCGGATCAGCCTGTGGCGACGCGGCGCAGGCGGTCAAAAAGGCCGCAGCAGCTACCAATCTATAGGCCGGTCGCTGTCTCAAAAAACTGCTCATCCATTGTCCCCTTTTGTGTAGCAGCCTGTAAGCTGTGATTGACTCTGCCAGACCCGATGTGTATGTCCCGCGCTTTCGTAAAAACTGTTCTAATATTTGGGCCAAAGCCATGAAAGTGAAATCCTCGATCAAAGCGCTTAAGTCACGTCACCGTGACTGCAAGGTCGTTCGCCGCCGTGGCCGGACTTATGTTATCAACAAAACGGATCCCCGCTTTAAAGCCAAGCAGGGTTGACCCTGCAATGACCTGTTGAGCCTCATGCAAGATGGGTGCTCGCATTGTCCTTTTTGACTTAGGCCAGGTGGTTGTCGATTGGCAGCCGATCCGACTGTATCGGCAACTGTTTGAGACCGAAGCGAAAGCAGATATGTTTGTGCGCGACGTGTGCAACATGTCGTGGCATCTTGAACATGATCGCGGCGTTTCCATGGCAGAGAATGCTGCGCTTTTAATTGCGCGCTATCCCGAATATGAGACTCATATCCATGCCTGGCGCACGCGCTGGCTGGATATGTTTGAAGGTTACATTCCGGGTATGCCATTGCTCATGGCGCGGCTCGAGGAGGCGCGTGTTCCGCTCTACGGTCTGTCCAACATTCCCGCTGAGGTGGCAGAAGTGACCTTCGATGCCTTCCCAATGATCAAATTGCTACGAGACATCGTTGTCTCGGGTGCCGAAAAAGTCGTTAAGCCTGATCCACGTATCTATAAAATCGCGCTGCAGCGCATGGGTCAGCCTGATCCGGCCGACGTTCTGTTTGCCGATGATCGAGAGATCAATTGCCAGGCGGCCGAAGCCTTAGGGATGAAAGCGCATCATTTTACCGGCGCGGATGGTTTCGAAACGCGTTTGGTCTCGGAAGGCCTCTTATAGCCGTCCAATATCCTTGTTTCAGAAAGGCCTCGACCGCCTGACGGCTGTGTTGTACCACATATAGAAGACGCGACTGGCGAGTTGGGTGGAGCACCACCGGGGAGCGTCATCTATCCAAAGTGCCGTTCGCCTGGGCCATTTACTCTTGTATAGGAGATGGCCATGCCCGATCTTTCAACGCAATCCGTTGCGTTCCTCACCTTCCCGAATGTCACTCAGCTCGACCTCACCGGACCGGCTCAGGTTTTGTCCCGTTTGGGAAACACACAGCTCGATCTGGTCTGGAAAACCAAAGCGCCGGTGCCGACGGATGCGGGGTTTTCACTCTTGCCGACCTCGACCTTCGCTGAAATTGAGCGCGTGAACATCCTCTGTGTGCCCGGTGGCTTTGGGACGATAGAGGCGATGCAGGATGCTGAAGTGCTTGATTGGCTTCGGAAAATTGCCAGCACAGCGGATTGGGTAACCTCGGTCTGCACCGGGTCATTGATCCTCGGCGCGGCGGGGCTTTTAAAAGGCTATAAGTCTGGCTGCCATTGGGCGTCGATCGATCAATTGGCCTTCTTTGGCGCGACGCCTGTGCGCGAACGGATCGTCGAAGACCGCAACCGCTTGTCGGGCGGCGGCGTCACATCGGGGATCGACTTTGCGCTCGCCCTCGCCGCGCGCATTCGCGGTGCGGAATTTGCCAAATTTATTCAGCTCAGCATTGAGTATGACCCCCATCCGCCATTTGACGCCGGCGCCCCGGATAAAGTCTCTCCCGAACTCCTTGCGCGCTATTATCGGATGATTGAAACGGCCATGCCCGACCGAGAAGCGAAAGTGAAAGCGATTGCTGACGCGCTCGGATTTTAGCCTCATTTCCTTCAGATACAGCTGTTCACATGAATTTTTCTTGGCACGCCCGCCCTGTCGACCCATACTCATAATATGCTCAAAGCGTTCGCCTTCTCTGGACTCTTACTGATCAGCGGACCGGATTTTGGACCGTCGGATAAGATGTTCGAAGAACTCAAGACGGCGCCAACCGAAGAAGAGGCGAACGATATTGCGCTCGACATTTGGGCGTCTTGGATGGAAAGCGGATCGCATGCAGCGGATTTGGTTATGGAACGTGCCGTTCAGGCGCAATCCTTTGGCGACCTTGAACGGGCACGAGCGCTATACGACCGCGTGATCGCCATCCAACCTGACTATGCCGAGGCTTGGAATCGACGCGCAACGCTGTTCTTAAGTCAAGAAAACTATGGCGAGGCGTTGCGCGATGTGAACGAGGCGCTTCGGCTCGAACCGCGCCATTTTGGCGCCTGGGGGGGCTTGGGGGCGGTCTTAGAAAGGCTGGGGTCAAATGACGAAGCCATTCAAGCCTATCAGAAAGCCTTGGAGATCTATCCGCTCTTCCCATCGGCGAAGCGCGGAATCAGTCGCATCCGGCGCGAGCAAGAAGGTCGGCCCGTTTGAGAATGCTCATATTGACGGTGTCAATTCTGATGCTGGCGGGCCTAGGCGGCTGTGTGCACAGCTGGGTCTACACATCCCGCGTAAATACAGCGCATCCAGCCAGCGGTCACTTAATCGACGTCAATGGTGCCCAGGTGCATGTTTTACAGAAAGGCGAGGCCGGCCCGGTCGTCCTGATGTTGCATGGGGCATCGGCGAATGCGCGAGAGTTTGAGTGGACGCTGGCACCCGAGCTGTCGCAAACTCATCGCGTCCTCATGGTGGATCGCCCCGGGCATGGGCATTCCGAGCGCTTAAATGCGGCCGAAACACTGGCGGTGCAGGCCAAGCAAGCGGCAGATGTTTTGCGTGTTCTCGCCCCGGATGAGCCGGCCGTGATCGTCGGGCACAGTTTTGGCGGCGCGGTTGCTTTGCGCCTGGCCCTCGACCATCCGGAGCTCGTAAAAGGCTTGGTCCTGCTTGCGCCGGTGAGCCACGATTGGGGCGGTGGCGGGGAAGCCTGGTACAATAAATATGCCGGTCACAACCTTATCGGGCCGGTCTTTACGCAATTGGTGCCATTTGTTGGACCCTCACAGGTCAGAGCCGGTATCAGCAATGTCTTTTCCCCGAAACCCGCACCAACGGGCTATTTTGAGAATTCCGCAATCGCCTTATTGTTCCGACCGTCAAATTTCACGGCCAACGCGAAGGATATGAATGCATTACGCAGCCAATTGGCGCAGCAGGAGGATCGCTACGAAGCGATCGCGGTCCCTACGGTCGTTTTTTCCGGCGCGAAAGACACGGTCCTCAGCCCGCAACTGCATGTTGGGAAACTCAAACATCAAGTCGATGGGCTGGAATTGGTGAAACTGGCCGATGGCGGGCATATGCCACATCACGCGTTTGGCGCGGATGTGACTGCTGCGATAAAGCGTTTATCGCCGAACTCTGCAGACGCGTCTTAACCGCGCCCTAAGCCGAGCCGATCATCTCGATCCATAAGATCATCAGAGAGATGGTGCAGATACCAGGACACAGTTTCTCTTAACCCCTGCTCGAGATTGAGGCTGGGTTGCCACCCCGTCGCCATTTCTGCGCTGGATGGATCGACGCCATACCGCCGATCATGGCCCAGCCGGTCGGTGACAAACTCGATTTGGTCTGCATAGGGTCCCGTCTTCGGACGCGCCTCGTCCAAGATTTCGCAAATGTCTTTCACCAAGTCGAGATTGCTGCGTTCTGCGCGCGCGCCAAACAGCAGCGTCGAACCGGCAGTGGCCTCACACGCCGCAATCAAACCGCGCGCATGGTCTTCCACATAGAGCCAATCGCGAACATTTTGGCCATCGCCATATATCGGAATCGGAACCCCAAGCACCGCTTTTCGGATCACCGTTGGGATGAGTTTTTCCGCATTTTGCCAGGGCCCATAATTATTGGTGCAATTGGTGATAATGGTCGGAAGGCCATAAGTGCGGTGCCAGGCGCGTGCGAGGTGATCGCTGGCGGCCTTGCTGGCAGAGTAGGGCGATGAGGGCGCGTATGCTGTTTCAACGCCAAAAACCGGATCGCTTGGCGCCAAATCGCCGAACACTTCATCCGTCGAAACATGGATGAACCGAAAACGCTCCGGCTTGTTCGATGCTTCCCACCAGGTGAGTGCGGCTTCGAGCAGGTTAAAGGTGCCGTCAATATTGGTTTTCATAAATGCGCTCGGACCATCGATCGAGCGGTCAACATGGGTCTCGGCGGCGAGATGAAGGATCGCATCTGGCCGTGCGGCTTTGAGCAAGGCGGCAATGGCGGGGCGATCGGTGATACAGGCGTGAATGTTCTGGACCGGCAGACCGGCGATCGCATCCGGGTTGGCGGCATACGTTTTCTTATCGACGTTGAACACATCATGGCCGTCAGCACAGAGCTGACGCACCACCGCAGATCCGATAAACCCATACCCGCCCGTTACGATAAAACGCATGGGTCCTCCGACCTAAAACCCTGGCTCATCGCTTAGGCCGGATCGGCTGCATATGACAAGGCGATTGCGCCAGCGGTGGCAACATTAATGCTGTCAAAGCCGGCGCGCATGGGGATTTTCACCGCCCGACTGGTTGCTATTAACGCCTCGGGAAGGCCAGCCCCTTCGGCGCCGAGAAGGATGGCGAGCTTTTGTGGTACGGGCAGTGTGTAGAGGGGCTCGGCTGTCGCGCGCGGCGTCATCGCCCAGATGTCAAAGCCTGCCGCTTTTAATGCGGTAATGTGCTCGGCGCCGGTTCCGCCATGATGATAAGGCAGCCACAGACTTGCGCCGGATGAGACGCGAATAGCCTTGCGGTAGAGCGGGTCGCAGCTGCCTGCGTCGAGGAGGACGCCGTCTGCGCCAAACGCCGCCGCGTTGCGAAACGCTGCGCCGACATTGTCGTGATTTGAGATCTGATTGAGGACGAGCAACACTTTCCGAGTATCCCGGGCTTGACCCGGGATCTCCATCGGTGCTTCCGGGCTTTGCTGCACGAGATCCCGGCCTGCGCCGGGATGAGCGGATAGGACTTGATCCAGACTCAACGCCTCGCCCTTTTTCGCACAGGCCAAAACCCCGCGATGGATCGGGAAGCCGACAATCTCGTCCATCAGCGCTTGCGGCGCGACATAGATCGGGACGCCAGC
>JBCCXW010000126.1:0-10256 GCA_039191105.1 Pseudomonadota bacterium | reverse complement strand
GCGAATAGCCGAGACATTGCCGGGATAAACGGTCAAATGAACTTCCGGCAATCCGACCGTCTGCGCCCAAGCAAAAAGGTGCTTCAAAATCTTTTGGTTGAGGCCTTTGCCGCGGTGCTCAGGCACGACAAAGAGAAAGCCTATAAAAGCATGATAGGCCGGGCTGACATAATGGCGGGACGCTTTTTTGATGGCGTAGCCCGAGGCGACCAATTCACCATTGATCTCAGCCACAGCCACTTCGGCATCTGGGTCTTCGATCATTTCGCCGATATCGTAATAGTTGATCGGGTCGGGTTTGAGCGTTGCATCATAGGGACGCTCGGCCAGGATGATGCCTTGTTCAAATGCCTGCAGCGTCGGTAAATCGTTGGATTTGGCGGCGCGTAGAGTAACCGCTTCGGTCATTTGATCGCTCGCGAAGGTAGGGGGCAGCAGACAGTCGTCATGCGGGGATCTAACCGAGTTTTACGTGAACCGCCCATAGGAATTGTCTCGAATCGGGACTTTTTCCCGTAAAAAGACAACTTAATCGCGAGAAGGGAAGAATTCTTTCATTTTTTTGCGTTGAACTCGTGATCGCAATCAAAATCTGCGTTGTCACTTTGGGTGCTGCGGTTGAACAGTTCGGGATGGAACGAGGCAACCTGGGCACGCCTACGGAGGAGATCGGCCGGTTCGGTCGGTGGCATGCAGATGGGTTTAGATGTTGAATTAATCCAATTCTACCGTTGCAAGGAACTCAATACTCTATTGGAAAAAGCCGCAGAGGTCTTTGATCTGATTGGGTTTGATTTTCTGCTTCTGGCCTGGACACCTGCGCCTGGGCCGTCCGCGACCATGTGTGCCAATGCTGTCTGTGTCTGGGACAATTTCTCCGAGCGGATGGGTGTGCACGGCGCTGACTTGCGACAAGCCATGGATGAATCGATGCTCACCGGACTTGATCAAGCCCGCGAGGACACGCTGGCGCGCCAAGCCTGGCAAGTTGCGCAATCGGATCTCTTTCAATTGCATCATGATGCCCCGCAGTCTTTTTTGTTAACGACGTATCAGCGCCAGCTCATCTGCGATTTCGGAGAACCCGAGTGGCAAGACTTCATGACCTATCCTGTCTGCAAAGAGCGAGATCGCGTGTTGATGCTATCGGCCAAAACGCAAACCCCTGTTTCGGCCGACATGCTTGCATCTGCCAACAAAGTGGTGTCCGTTTTTTCCGCCGCTTACCGGTGCCTCTATAGCCAGTCTTTGACTAGCACAGTTGGCGGCGCGCAGTCACACCCGCGCGATGTCTTATCAAGCCGAGAGGTTGAGTGTTTACAATGGCTGGCGCTCGGAAAAACCCTCTACGAAGCCGCAACAATTCTCGGCATTAGCGAGCGGACTTTGCGGTTTCATGTCCGCAATGCGCGGGAACGATTGGGCGTCGCAACAACGGTGCAAGCGGTGGTCGCAGCGGCGCTCGTTTATGGGTTTGACCCAAACGATACACGCCGCTCCGTTTACACCGCGAGCCGCACGGTTTTACGTGCCGTTTGATCACTCCGAGTATTGAACGGTGGTGTGACCCGATACATGTTTGGCATCAAAGGTTAGTCCCGTCGACGCACTCCCAGTGGTGTAGGAATTGTGCTTTGACGTTTGATCGTGCTTGAAATGATTGGTACCTTTTCCACCGCCATGCTCGAACGACCAATTCGTAGTATATGACGTCACCGGCTTCGACCCGGAATAGCCACAATACTCATACCATTCGAGTTTCGGCTTATAATAATTGTTGCGCTGCTCTTTGCCATTATCGTCGGTGTAATAGGCATACACTTTACCATACGTCGGATTGCACGCACCGCAATCTGTGCTGCAGCGATGTCCGGTTGGCTTGACGCCGATGACGCCATAGGTGCCCGCCTTGATCGTATGCTCGTCGACGCTCTTTTTGTTGTAGGTCAGATTGGCATGTTTGGAATGCCCGTCCTGGAGCCTGAATGTCAGGTCTTTGCTCGTATCATTGGTGATCCGAAGCTCATAGATCGTTGTGTCTGCGACAGCGAACGGCACTATGAATGCTGCGATCGCCGCGAGTAAGACGGAGCGCGTCCAGAGCAGTTTTTTCATAATTTTTCTCCGATTGAGGGCATTGGAGGCCATAGACTGTCTCGACGTTGACCGGTTCGGAACTGTCCAATCTGACAGTCGAGCGTTTGGATTGAATGGTCTAATCCCGTTTGTGTTGGCCGTTCGGCGGCAATCAAAGGGAAGTTAAGATCCATGTTGAAGTGCGCATCCATGTCCAAAGTTCGGACCGTTTTTACAATGGGGACGTTTGCAGCCTTTGCGCTGATTGGCTTGTCCGGAGCCGCCAATGCGGCGAGCTCTAAAGAGTCTGAATACACCCATTCGGCATGCGAAGGGCAGGGTGCGATTTGTGGCGCCGTCGTTATGATCAACGGGACATCCGCGACGCTCGATTGGGTCTCTTTGAAAGCGCGTGGCTCGCAACCTTATGACGACTACATGCATCCAAAGTGCCCAACCGTGACCAAGAAATTTGACCGCGACACCCCATCTGGCAACTATGATGTGTTCGTCGTCCCAGCGAGCTGCGCCTATAAGATCGAGATGAAAATTCACTCCGGCGACAAGAAGGACCTGAATCTGTATCTGACGCCAGGATGCTCGATCAAAGCTCAAGTGTCGGGGTCGGCGTCTTCGACCAAATGGAAAACGCTCGACATTAACACGCTAAGCGATGCGGTCCCTACCGATAAGAACGGCAAACCGATCAATAGCGGCGGCTATAAATGCGGAAAGCAAAGCGGCGCTGATAATGCGCAACTGAGTTGAGTAAACGGCTTCACTCGTCTTGGATCGTTGGCAGCGCGCTTTGTCTCGCGGGCTGCGTCACTAACGCCACCTCGGTGAACGAGGAGGCGAGATCGGCCTTGCTTGAAGCTTATCAGTCAAGCAGTGCGATTGCTCAATATGAAGAGGCCCGCCGCGCCGCAGCGGTCCGGGTCACGGCCAATCCGATCGGCAATGGTTTGTTGCTAAGCGCCGACTTAACGCACGCGAATCTAGATGCGGTGATGCGCGAGATATTAGAGGATCAGCGCATTCAGTACCAGATGGATCACGCCCAGTTTCCGGGCCGCGTTTCCGCGAGATTTCGCGATAAGCCCCTGCTCGATGGCCTGAATACATTGCTGGCGGGGACGACGCTTCGCGCCGCGCAAAGCGGCAGCGTCGTCACCTTCTCAAACCTTCCGGTCAGCGAATTTGTTAGCGGTGCGGAAAACGCAAAGTCACTTCGAGAGGAGATTGTGCTCAACCATCTCGCAGCCGCGGACGCGGAGCAGTTGTTGCTGAATTTGTTTTCGAGCGACTCCGAGGAAGACGATGCTGTCGGCTTTGCGGTCGGCAGTCTTGCTGAGCTTAACGCGGTCTATCTATCAGGGCCAGCCCGGGACGTTTTCGAAGCCCGCTCAATCCTCGAACAGGCCGATCGACCGGTCGCGCATGTTATTATCGAAGCGCTTGTGGTGAATTTGAACACCTCATCGGCAGAAGAATTGGGGGTCAGCCTCGGCGATGGCGCGAGCGGAAAATTCGAGGCCTTAAAGGTGGTTCCGGGCCAGACCGGTGGAAACATCGTTGCGACGTTCTCGGATCTTGCAGCGAACGCAGCGCAAGTGACAGCAACTATTGAATTCCTGGCGGCGCAAAATGCCGCTCAGGTTTTGGCGCGGCCCTATATTGCGACGCGCAGCACCATGCCGGCGCAAATCGAGATTGTCAGCGATCAATTTGCGCGCGTCAGCACGACCGGGGATGACGCGTCGATTATCAGCACCGATTCAGTGACAGCCGGCGTCACACTGTCGGTGACCCCATTGGTGATGGCAGATGACGGGATACGCCTCGATATGACCATCGAAGACTCGCGCTTTGGGATCACGGCGGGAGACATATTGATCACGAAGGACCGCAACACCGCGTCGACCTCCATGATTGTGAAATCAGGGCAAACAATCGTCATTGGCGGGCTCAATTCGCATTATCGGATCACCGAGAATATGGGGCCGCCTTGGCTGCGCCGCGTGCCAGTTCTGAACACATTGCTCGCTAGCCAAGGTGCGATCGAGGTGCGTGACGAACTGGTGGTCTATTTGACGCCTTACATTTGGATTCCGAGTCTAGACACGCCGCTACCGTTACCGGGCACGCCGGACGTGGATATGGGCGAAAGCGTAAGTTTCGAGCGCCTGCTCGGGCGCTGACAACAGGAACGCTATTTTTTTGCAGTGGCCTTTTTCTTTTTGCTGGTGGCCTTTCGTTTCTTCCCGCCTTTGGCTTCTTTTTCGGCGAGCACCTCGAGCGCTTGATCTATATTGATATCCGCCGGGTCCAACTCCTTTGGCAGCGTCGCATTCGTCTTTTGGTGCTTGATGTAGGGGCCATAGCGTCCGTCTAAGACTTGTACCGGATCTCCGCTTGAGGGGTGCGCTCCCAGATCCTTGAGGACTTTTGGCGCCGCCCGGTTGCCGCGTCCGCCATTGGCGCGTTTGTCGGCAATCAGCGACACCGCCCGATTGAGGCCGATGGTAAACATTTCCTCGACGCTCGAAAGATTGGCGAATGTCCGCTGGTGTTGGACGTAGGGCCCATAACGACCGAGATTGGCGAGGATTGGCTCATTATCTTCCGGGTGTTTTCCGACTTCGCGGGGCAAACTGATCAGCATGATCGCTTGATCGGCCTCGAGGTCTTGCGGCGACCACCCCTTTGGCAAGCCAGAGCGCTTTGGTTTCTCCTCGCCGATATCCATTTCGAGATAGGGCCCGAACCGACCTGACTTTAACAAGATCGGCTGCCCGGTCTCGGGATGCACAGCGACTTCCTCACCGTCGGGATTGATCGCATTTTCCGCCTCTTCTTGAGTCGAGAAGGGACGCGTAAATTTACATTCCGGATAGTTGGAGCAGCCAACAAAAGCCCCGTGTCGTCCAAGCTTGAGGCTGAGGTCCCCGTCAGTGCAAATCGGACACAGGCGCGGTTTTTCTTTGATGTTGCCGTTTTCGTCCACGGGGGAGAAGACGTGATGTCCAAGCACCTCATTGAGCACGTCGAGAACTTCGGAGACTCGCAGGTCTTTGGTCTCGTCAATTGCGGCGGTGAACTGGCTCCAAAATTCCCTTAGGAAGGCTTTCCAATCGAGCTTTCCGTCGGAGATGACATCCAGCTTTTCCTCAAGATTAGCGGTATAGTCATATTCGACGTAGCGCTTGAAAAAATTCTCTAAAAATGAGGTGACAAGGATCCCCTTATCTTCCGGGATCAGCTGTTTCTTATCGATGCGCACATAATCTCGATCGACCAGGGTCGACATCGTCGAGGCATAGGTAGAGGGACGCCCTATGCCGAGCTCTTCCAGCCGTTTCACCAATGATGCTTCGGTGTAGCGCGGCGGTGGATTGGTAAAGTGCTGCTCAGATATCGCGTCCAGTAAGTCAGCATGGTCGCCGGCTTTCAGTTTCGGCAAGCGTGCCTCAGCGTCTTCATCCTTGTCGGTATCGTCTCGGCCCTCTGTGTAGAGTTTGACAAAGCCATCGAAAATCAACACCTGACCAGCTGCGCGCAGGGTCGCAGTCGCATCCTTGTTGGGCAGATCGATTGTGGTGCGTTCGAACTGCGCCGGTTCCATCTGCGACGCGACGGCGCGCCGCCAAATCAGCGCATAGAGTTTCCACAAATCACCGTCCGACTGTTTGTAATCATCCGGACGCAAACTAAAGTCCGTTGGTCGCACCGCCTCGTGGGCTTCCTGAGCATTTTTTTGCTTTGAAGAATAGCGCCGCGGTTTTTCCGGTAGATATTGGGCGCCGTAATGGCTTTGAATATGGTCGCGCGCCGCGTGATACGCTTCCTCGGCCATATTTACGCCGTCGGTCCGCATGTAAGTGATCCGGCCTTCTTCATAAAGTTTCTGGGCCGCTTGCATGGTGCGCTTTGCAGCAAAGCCAAGCTTGCGAGAGGCGTCTTGTTGCAAAGTCGACGTAATGAAGGGCGGCGGCGGATTGCGCTTCACGGGTTTGGCTTCGACGCTTGCCACCGAATAGCCGCCCAGTTTCACGGCCGCCAGCGCAGATTGAGCGGCCGCTGCATCCGGAAGGTCGAACTTTTTCAGCGACTTGCCGTTGAGCGCGTGGAGTCGCGCGTCAAAATCGGTTCCGTCTGGCGCGCGCAGTTTTGCGCCAATGGTCCAGTATTCTTCAGGCTTAAAGCGTTCGATTTCGAGTTCGCGATCCACTACAATTCGCAGCGCCACGGACTGCACCCGTCCTGCCGACCGCGAACCCGGCAGCTTGCGCCACAGGACCGGTGATAGATTGAACCCAACCAAATAGTCTAGTGCCCGGCGGGCCAAATAAGCATCGACCAATTCCTGATCGATCTGACGTGGGTTTTCCATTGCCGTGGTGACGGCGGATTTGGTGATGGCATTGAAAACCACCCGCTCGACGGGCGTGTCTTTTTTGATCGCACGCCGCTTTCTCAGGGCATCTAAAAGGTGCCAGGAAATCGCTTCGCCTTCACGGTCTGGGTCGGTCGCGAGGATCAGTTTGCCGCCGGATTTCACCGCTTCGGCGATTTCGCGGATGCGCGCTTGGCTTTTCGAATCAGCCTGCCAGACCATCTCGAAATCATTGTCTGGATCGACTGATCCGTCCTTAGAGGGAAGATCCCGAATATGCCCGTAAGAGGCGAGCACTTTATAGTCTTTGCCGAGATATTTGTTGATTGTCTTCGCTTTTGCGGGGGACTCAACAACAACAACTTTCATGGGAGGACGGCTCCTGACAGGGCTTCAAGGCGGCGGAAACTGGTTGTGGCCGGGCCAGCTGTCAAGGTTTGACTTGCTTAACCGTCTTCCTGATAGGCGAGAATTGTTAGCGAAATGAAAAGCGCGCAAAGCGCCGGAGACCATGCCGCGATTACAGCTGGAATGGCGCCGGACGCGCCAAAACTTGCCGCGATTTGAGTGACAAAAAACAACGCAACAGCCGCTCCAGCGCCGCTGGCGATCAGCTGACTGGTGCCGCCGAGCCGGGTTAAACGCAAGCAAACAATGGCGCCGATCAAAGCCATTGCTGTATACAGAACCGGCAGGGCTGTGAGCCCGAACCAACGCATCGAAAATCGCGCTGTGTCTAATCCTGCGCGTTGCGTCTGGCGAATGAATTCCGGCAACCCCCAAAACCCAATCGTATCTGGCGAGGTAAATCGAGACAGCAGCGTATTTGGATCGAGATCCGTCTCGATGGCGAGATTGGCGAGCCTTTGGGGGGCGTTGCCTGGCGTATTTTCGATCAAGTTCGAAAGTTGCCAAAACCCTCCCGAAATCGTTGCGGTCTCTGCATCAATCCGGCGTACGAAGCGAAATCGATTCGTTGGCCGACCGCCTTCATAGATGCGTCCCTCCTCAAGGAAACGAACATTTGTAAAGATTTGCCCGGTGCTATCGACCGAGGCCGCGTGAATAACGATTTGGCTGTCATTCCGACCTTGTCGAAGCCAGACATCTGACCGCTGGCGCTCCACCACTTGCCCGCCTTCGATCAACAGGTTGGCGCGGGTCGTTTCGAACCGTTCGGACAAATGCGCGCCGAGTGGATTCAGCACCGCCATCGCGAAAAAGCCTAAACCGGCCGCCAAGACGATCACCGGTGCCAAGAATTGCCACGCCGATTGCCCGGTCGCGCGAATAACTGATAGTTCCGAACTTTTCGATAGCTGATTGTAGGCGATCATGGCCGAGACCAGGATCGCAAAGGCCAGAGTTTCTTCAATCAAGCCCGGCAGCTTCATCAAAGATAGCTGGATCGCCATAAACGGAGACAGATCGATGTCGCCGCCCACGGTTCGCAATTGCTCGACAATATCCACCAACATGATGGTGATCGCGAACACACCGACCACCAGCCCAAATGCGATGACACACCGTGTGAAGACATAGCGTTGAATGCGAGAGCCAATCACGTGCGCGAGGCTCCCTTGATGCGGTTGCCGCTTTGAAAGAGTACGAAAGAGAGGACGGCAATCGCGGTCATCGGCACCAACCACTGGCCGATATTCATTCTTGGATTGCCGCCGCTGCTGGATTGCACGGACAATTGAACAATGATGAGCACCATTGCGCCCGCCGACGCGATCATGATCCGGCGACTGTACCCGCCGCGATTAAAATTCCCGCCGACCACAGCCAAGATGGCCAGCATCGCCATTGCGATGCTAATCAAAGGCGTCGACAGGCGCGAATTGGCTTCCGCAAGATATTCGGTCTCGTTGCGCCGCTCATTATAACTCGATCGGTCAATGAAGAGGAGTTCGTGGAGAAAACGATCCGAGGCTTTGAGCGTCAGCTTGCCATCTTCCCGAATAAATGGCGCGAGATCGAAGGTCCATTGTTCGAAATCGAGGATGTTGAGCGCGCCGTTTTGATCGAGTTGTTGGACTTGGCCATTGAACATGACGATTGCAGGTTGGCCATCGACTTCAATGAAACGCCCGCGCTCAGCGAGATAATCGCGCGCATCGGGTTGGCCAATACGTTCGGCAATCTGAACCCCGATCAGGTCTTGGCCGTCTTGATCGCGCGCAAAAACCGTCAGGTTCGAATCTGGCGTTGTGAACTGGCCGGGTCGGATCAAAGAGGAGGCGAGGTCGGCGCGGGCATCATTGACCGTAGCGCGCATTTCTCGCTGCGCCGCGGGTTGGACCCAAAGGTTCACGGCCAGATGCGCGGTGGCGGCAAGTAAGGCGAGGCGTATAATTGGTGAGGCCACTTGCCAGCGGGTCATGCCGGCAGCTTGCGCGACCACGATTTCGCTGTCTCGATGGAGCCGGTTCATCGCCCAAATGGTCGCGACAAACATCGCCATGGGCATCAGCAAAGCGATGATCTGCGGAACACCGAGCGCAACGATTTTGAAGAACGTGAATGCGCCTTGACGGTTATCAACAATGATCTCGGTCTGCGACAATCCCTGCGCCAATATCGCCAGCACGGTCAAGCCGCCAACAATGATGGTGACGGAGCGAAACACACGAAGAAAAAGGTAGCGTTGAACCGCGTTCATGGTTGATTTTTTTGTTTTCCTGTCTGTTTTCCTGCCTAACGAGTTGCGCCCGGCGCGTCGATGCTTACTTTGCGGCTGAAATGGAGTTCTTGCATGAAATTTACATTCACCGACGTCGCTAAGGCAGACATTGTTGGATTCTTGATTGATCAAAATGGGAAGCTTCCAAACAGCGCAGCGGATTTGGATGAGGAATCAGGCGGACTCCTCACTGAAGCGCTTCGCTCGGCGCGTTTCGATGGCAAAGTGGGACAACAAGCCTTTATCGTTTTGCCGAGTGGTGCCAGCGCGAAGCGCGCGCTGCTGATTGGGGCTGGAAAAGCCAAAGACCGGAATGCGAGGGCGCTAGAGCGCATCGGCGCTACAGTGTTCAAGTCGCAGGCCGATAGCGGTTTTAAGTCAATTTCAATTTATGCCGGCTCAGGCGAGGACGCTGCGCAAATTGCATTCGGTGCGAAACTGGCCGCCTATCGGTTTGATGAATATCGGACCAAATTGAAGCCGGATGACAAACCGAGCCTCACTACGGTCAATTTGGTGACCGATGACGTAAAAGCGGCAAAAGCCGCTTTCAAACCCTTGGATGCCCGCGCGGACGGGACGTATCTCGCGCGCGATTTGGTGAATCTGCCGCCCAATGATCTTTACCCAGCAAGCTATGCGGAGCGGATCGAAGCGCTTGCAGAACATGGCCTTGAGATCGAAATCTTGGGTGAGAAAGAGCTCGCAGACCTTGGCATGAACTCGATGCTGGGGGTCGGGCAGGGCAGCGTCAAAGAGTCGAAACTCGGAATTATGAAATGGTCGGGCGGGAAGTCCGGCGACGCGCCGGTGGCCTTGGTTGGCAAGGGCGTTTGCTTCGATACGGGCGGCATCTCCCTCAAGCCTGGCGCTGGCATGGAAGATATGCGCGGCGATATGGGCGGCTCGGCGGCCGTGGTCGGCGCGATGCTGAGTCTGGCAAAGCGCAAGGCTAAGGCCAACGTGGTCGGCCTGGTCGGATTGGTAGAAAACATGCCAGATGGCGACGCCATCCGGCCTGGCGATATTCTCAAATCAGCCTCCGGGCAAACCATTGAGGTGCAAAACACAGATGCCGAGGGCCGTTTGGTCCTTTGC
>JBCCXW010000125.1:0-10382 GCA_039191105.1 Pseudomonadota bacterium | reverse complement strand
TGGATGGCGCAGTTTGCGCCGCCAACCATATAGAGACATCGCGCAACGCTCTCGCCGCTTGCGCGCGTTTTTTGGCCCGTCCTTTGTCTTTACCCCGCAAACGCTTGCCCGTTTCGGAATCCTTGGTTTGGACCTCATCTGGATCTGGCGGTGGAAAAAGTCCGAAATTTACGTTCATCGGTTGAAAGGTCGCTTTTCCATGTAGGTGCCCGCCAGTGATGTGCTGAACAAGCGCCCCGAGGGCGGTGGTGGCGGGTGGGTCCGCGAGCTCGATTTGTAATCGCTCGGCTGCCGCAAACCGGCCCGCAAGCAATCCCATGGCCGCGCTTTCAACATAGCCTTCGACGCCGGTGATTTGACCGGCAAAGCGCACGCCCGGCCGCGTTTTGAGCCGTAACCGATGGTCCAAGAGTTTGGGCGCGTTCAGAAACGTATTGCGGTGAATGCCGCCCAGGCGCGCGAATTGTGCGGTTTCCAAACCAGGGATCATACGGAAGATTTCAGCCTGCGCGCCATATTTCAGCTTCGTCTGGAAACCCACCATATTCCAAAGCGTCCCAAGCGCATTGTCCTGTCGCAACTGGACGATCGCGTGCGCTTTTGTATCCGGCTGATGCGGATTGGTCAGGCCAACTGGTTTCATCGGACCAAAGCGCAAAGTTTCGCGCCCTCGCTCGGCCATAACCTCGATCGGTAAGCAACCTTCGAAATAAGGTGTGTCGCGTTCCCAGTCTTTGAACGCTGTCTTCTCGCCTTCAATCAGTGCATCCAAGAAGGTGTTGTATTCCGCTTCATTCATGGCGCAGTTGATATAAGCAGCCGTGTCGCCATGCGGACCGGGTTTGTCGTAGCGCGATTGGCGCCAGGCTTTGTCCATGTTGATGCTATCGAGATGAACAATCGGAGCGATGGCGTCGAAAAATGCAAGATCCTCCTCGCCTGTTTCAGCGCGGATGGCTTCGGCCAGAGCATCTGAGGTGAGGGGACCCGTCGCAATAATGGTGCTGGACCAATCCGCGGGCGGTAGTCCGTCAATCTCCTCGCGGACGATTGTAATGAGAGGATGCGCCGCGAGTTTGCGGGTCACCGCTTGAGCAAATCCCTCGCGATCGACGGCGAGCGCGCTGCCGGCAGGCACTTGGTGTTGATCTGCCGTCGTGATGATGACGCCGTCGGCGCGACGCATTTCTTCGTGTAAAACGCCAACCGCATTCAGCTGATGATCATCTGACCGGAAGGAGTTTGAACAGACCAGTTCCGCCAGCTGATCGGTTTGGTGGGCATCTGTGCCCTTCACGCCGCGCATCTCATGCAGGATTACCGGAACGCCCATGCTGGCAGCTTGCCAGGCCGCCTCTGCGCCAGCCATGCCGCCTCCAATGATATGGATCGGATCAATAGTGTTCATGACAACGGATTTGCGGTGCAGGCGGGCGAAGGTCAAGAAGAACGGCGCAGACGGGGACTAGGCACAACCAGGTGCGATCTCTAAATGAAGCGCATGGACACACCGAATACGATCCCGCAAACCGTCTTATCGCAGCTGATTGAAACATGTTTAAAGGCCGGCGCGAGCGATGCCGACGCTTCGTTCTCGCGCTCTGAAGGCGTCGGCGTTGAGGTCCGCGATGGCAAATTGGAATCGGTTGAGCGCTCTGAGTCTAAAGACGTCTCATTGCGATGTTTCTTTGGGCAGCGACAAGCCTCCGTCTCTGGCTCAGACATATCGCCTGATGCGCTTGAATCCTTGGCAGAACGCTGTGTGGCGATGGCCAAAGTTGTGCCCGAAGACCCGTATTGTGGGGTTGCGGCGCCGGAAGACCTCGCCACTGAGATGCCCGATCTAGACCTCACCGGGGATGGCGACATAGAGACGGCGGACCTGGAGCGTGATGCTCAAGTGGCGGAAGCCGCGGCGCTTGGCGTCGATGGTGTGCAGCAGGTTTCAAGCTGTGGCTGCGAATGGAGCGAATATGAGCGTTGGGTCGCCGCAAGCAATGGCTTTTCGGCGTATCGCAAAAGCGGTGCGACCGGGCTGGGCCTCGCAGTGATCGCCGAAAAAGATGGCGCTATGGAGCGTGATTTCGAAAGCCGAACCGTGCGGCGGCTTGAGGATCGTCCAGCCGCTGAGGATATCGGTAAAATTGCCGGCGAGCGGGCCGTCGCACGATTGGCGCCGCGAAAAATCAAAACTCAAACGGGCGCCGTGATTTATGATCGCCGCGTTTCCAGCAGTTTGATCGGAGCGCTCCTGTCGGCGATCGCGGGGCCGAGCGTGGCACGCGGCGTCTCTTTCCTCAAAGACAAACTTGGAGACCGCGTTTTCGCACCTGGCATAGACTTGATCGATGATCCCTTCCGGTCCCGCGGATTGGGCAGCCGTAGTTTCGATGGCGAAGGTCGCCCGGTTTCAGAAGTCAAACTGATCGATGACGGCGTGCTCACGCGATGGCTACTGAACGGATCGTCTGCGAAGCAATTGGGGCTGACCCCGAATGGACATGCGAAATCCGGGTTTGGATCCTCTCCTGGTGTCGGCGCATCCAATGCCTATCTCTCGCCCGGCGCGCATACGCCGCAAGCGCTGATGAAACAGGTTGGGCATGGTTTGCTTGTGACGGATATGTTTGGGCCCTCGATCAATCCGAACACGGGCGACTATTCGGTCGGTGTGGCAGGCTTTTGGTTTGAAGGGGACGAGATTCAGTTTCCCGTCTCAGAAGTCACCATTGCAGGCGATCTGCCTGGTATGTTTGCGCGGCTCATCCCGGCGTCTGACTTGGAGTTTCGCAGCACGCGTGACGCGCCATCCATCCTCATTGAGGATATGTCGATTGCCGGAGAATAAGGCTGATCAAGACGATCTAAAACTGCTGCGGTCCGTTGCGCGCGAGGCGGGCGACCTCGCATTGGATTATTTTGAGCGCGCCAGCCTTCACACGTGGGATAAAGCCAAAGGGCATCCCGTTACCGAAGCCGACATAGCGGTCAATCGTCTCATACGAGAGCGGCTTATGGCGGCGCGCCCTGACTATGGTTGGTTGTCGGAGGAATCGAAGCGCGCTGAGGCGACGCTGACCGCAAAGCGTGTGTGGATCGTCGATCCGATTGATGGCACCCGCGCGTTCATGCGCGGCGAACCTTATTGGTGCATCGGTCTAGGTGTGATTGAGCGCAATCGCCCCCGCGTCGGCGTCGTTTTCGCGCCCAGCCTCAAGGAACTCTATCATGCTCGGAGCGGCGGCGGCGCCTATTTGAACCGCAGCCGGATCCATGTGTCGTCGTGCGATCAAGAGGCGGGGTGCCGGTTGATTTCCAATCAAGGGATGCTCACCCATCCGGGCTGGAAAGTGCCCTGGCCGAAGGTTAATCTTGCACAGCCCAAACCAAATGCCACGCTTTTGCGTCTTTGCTGGGTGGCCAGCGGACACTTTGATGCCGTCCTCACCTTATGGCGGAAATCTGACTGGGACCTCGCCCCAGGCGCGCTCATGGTTCAGGAAGCAGGTGGACTTGCGACCACGCATCTCGGCGAAACATTCGTTTTCAACCGCAGTGCACCCGCACAAAGAAGCCTTTTGGCGGCTGGAAAGCCCCTGCATTCCCTGTTATCAGCGCGAGTCGAGGGTGTTAATCTTCCAGATCCGAATGGGAGCTTGCCCCCGCAGGAAAAGACCCATTTGACGGAGCGGCCAAAGATGCATGACGGCGCCGAAAACAAGCAACTCTTGCACATCGTCATTGGCGGTGAGCTGAAAGACGTGACCGATGTTGAGTTTCAAGATCTCTCCAAGCTCGACTTTGTCGGGGCGTTTCCAAATTACAAAGAAGCCTATGATGCCTGGAAAGGGGCGGCGCAACGGACGGTAGATCACGCAGAGATGCGCTATTTCATTCTCCACGCGCATAAGCTCCTGGACCCAGAAACGGGTGATCATCATCACGTCTGAGACGTCTGACGCTTCAACCAAGTCGGGCAGTCTGTTTCGACTGTTCAAGACCTATTTTAGACCGCATTTGCCTTGGTTCCTCGCCGGCACTGGCTTTGCCGTCCTGACGGCACTATTTGCCAACTCCTATGCGGCAATATTGGCCTTTGTTGGCAATGGTATCCAATCCGCGATCGACACCCCGGATGGGGACAGCGACTGGGTTTGGTGGGCCGCAGGAGGGATCGTCGCGCTGTCTGCAGGGCGGGCCATATCGCTATACCTGATGACGGTGCTAAACAATACCGGCGTCCAAAGGGCTTTGGTGGATATCCAGCAAATCCAGTTCGATCATTTGATCGAGGGAGATCACGCGCGTTTGAGTGGGGATGCGTCAGGCGGATTTGTCTCTCGGTTCATTAATGACGTGAACTCGATCCGCGACGCCGGATTGCGGTTTGCGAACAATTTCACCAAAAGCGTCGTCACAGTGCTCGGCGCCTTCGCGATCATGTTGTATCTTGATTGGCAGCTGACCCTGATCCTCTTGGTTGTTTATCCGATTGCGTTCTGGCCCGTGATTGCGCTTGGCGAGCGCGTGCGAAAACGGGCGAAACGAGCGCAACGCCAGGTCGGAGATGTCACAGCATTGCTTTCAGAGGGGTTCCAATCGCACCGGATCATCAAAGCGTATAGTCTGGAGGCGTATCAAAAACACCGCGCCAAACAGGGTTTTGTTGAGCGATCGAAGCTATTTTTGAAAGTCCTTACCGATAAAGCCGCGGTCGACCCGATCTTAGAAGTCACGGGCGGAATTGCTTTGGCAGGCATTCTCGGCTTCTCCGCCTGGCGCATTGCGACGGGGGACAGCTCCCTTGGGGCATTGCTGGGAATCATCGGCGCGATTGGGATCGCGGCACCCGAACTGCGCGCATTGGGAACTCTGAACGCAGTTGCGCAAGAGGGCGGTGCCGCCGCCGATCGTGTCTTCGAAATTGTTGATGCCAGCCAATACGTGGCCGATCCGCCATCCGCAGAACCTCTGACGACGGCGCAGGGCAATATCACATTTGAGGACGTCCATTTCGCGTATCCGGACGGCACAGCGGCGCTCACGGGTCTCTCGTTTCATGTTCCGGCCGGTGAGACCGTCGCCATTGTCGGGCCAAGCGGCGCTGGCAAATCTACGCTCTTCAACCTTCTGCTGCGTTTATATGATGCGGCCAGCGGCACAATCCGACTGGATGGCCGAGATATCCGGAGCCTTAAGGCGGCGGATTTGCGCAAAGCGACCGCGCTCGTCTCGCAAGATACGACGCTCTTTGATGACACGGTCGCCGCGAACATCGCGCTCGGCCGCCTCAGTGCGTCACAGGCGGATATTGTTGCCGCTGCTAAAGCCGCTCATGCTCATGGATTTGTGGAAACCCTCACCGACCAATATCAAGCCCGTGTTGGCGAGATGGGACGGAGCTTGTCTGGCGGACAAAGGCAGCGCGTGGCGCTCGCCAGAGCGATTTTGCGCGACGCGCCGATCTTGTTGCTAGACGAGGCCACTTCCGCGCTCGACGCGGAAAGCGAAGCGCATGTCCAAGCGGCATTGGCAGAATTCACGCGCAATCGAACGACGCTGATCATCGCGCACCGACTATCCACAGTTCGCGCAGCTGACCGAATTATCGTTTTAGATGCCGGGCGGGTGGTCGAGTCTGGACCACATGAAGTCTTGATCGCGCGCGGTGGCGCTTACCAGAAATTGGTGGACGCCCAACTCAGCTAGGCGCGGCTGCCGCCAGCGCGTGTTCCGCGGCTGTGGTGAGAAACCGGGCCAGTTTTTCCGATGATTCCGCACCTTGAACGGCAATTTGACGGTGCGCAATAAAGGTCGGTACGCCAGATATCCCCATCTGACGGAATAAGGTTTGCTCTTCGCGAGTCGTTGCGACATCGGCGTCTCCAGCAAGCAAATCTGAGACGAGATTTGCATCTAGGCCAATCTTCGCGGCGATGGTCACCAAAACCTCGTGGTCGCCAATATCCTGCTCGTTTGAGAAAAAAGCTTCAAACAGCGCCTCTTTTGCTTGAAGGCCAAGCCTTTGACCTTGCGCCCAGCGGACCAAGCGGTGCGCATCAAAACTATTGGGACGACGGGTGATCTTGTCGAACTCAAACGGGATATGCTCTTCGCGGCCATATTGAATGAGGAGATCACGCATTTGGTTGGCGCGCTCGCGGCTTTGATCCGATCCAAAACGGGCTTTCATGTACGATTTATAGTCGGTGCCCCCTGCGGGGATTGTCGGGTCCAACTCATAGGGTCGAAACAAAATCTCGACCTCAAGCTCCGGGACCCGTTTGATCGCGCCTTGGAGGCGTCGTAGGCCGACCCAACACCATGGGCAAACGAGATCCGAGACCATTTCGATATACAAGGTCATTCGGGCTTTACCTCCGTCGCGTGCGCTTTGAGATGAGCAATATCTACGATTGAGAGCGTCTTATGATGGGTCGCATCCAAGTGGACAGGGGGCGCGACGCCCATTTGCCGGGCTTCTTCCCAGCGCGAGGCACATAAGCACCAATTGTCGCCAGGTTTGAGGCCTGGAAAGCGAAACTCTGGCCGCGGCGTAATCAGGTCATTTCCGCGTTGAAAACTATACTGCAAGAATGCTGCGGTGACGGTGACGCAAACTGTGTGCAGACCTTTGTCCATGGGGCCGGTATTGCAGCAGCCATCGCGGTAAAACCCTGTGAGTGGATCATGGCTGCATGGCTGCAGCGTGCCGCCAAGGACGTTTTGAGCGCGCACCTCCTGAACCGTCATATGCGGACCATCGCAGCTGGCTTGCTGGCCGCTGATTTGATCACACCCCAATATCCATGTTGGACTTCCATATTGCGGGTAATGCCTTTCAACTCCAACAGCGCGTGGGCTTCGGCCAGCCGGTAAAAGGGCAGGTGCATAAACATATGGTGTTCGCAATGATAATTCACCCAATACGGCGCGATGAAAATACGTTCAAGCCAGCTAGCATGTGTTGTACGGGCGTGCTGCATTGGATCATTGTGATCCGGCACGACGGCATGCTCCGCGATATTTCGTAACCGCGTCACCATCATATTCCAGGTCGCCATGGGCAGAAGCCAGAGCACAAAAAACGCCCACCAGTGTCCCAGCAATGTCAAAACAACGAAGATGATACTATTGGTGATCAAAAATGGCACCGCAGCTTCGCGCGCGGCTTGCATGCGGTTGGCTGTGTTCACGCCTTTGCGGATCTTCAACCCTAGCGCGTTGGCGAACTGATTGACCCTTTGCTTGTAGAAAGTCTGCCCGGTCAGGTCGCGGATGATTTTGCGCCGCAGAGAGGCCTGTGTGATCGGGAACGGCGCCGACAGAGACAAATCGGGGTCCTCTGCCTGCTGCGCGTATTTGTGATGTTGCAGATGATATGGTCGATAAGACTTAAGGCTGCCGCCGATCGGTGCGCCTGAAAGCCAGTGCCCGAAGAAATCGTTGATCGCTAAATTGCGCGCCAAGCCACCATGCGCGGCCTCATGCATCAAAACAGCAAGCCCGAGCTGGCGCGCGCCGATAATGGGCACAGCCAAGATTATCAGCCAGGGCTGCCAAATCACCGCCGCCATTGACAGGCCAATAACCGCCCAGCAGTGCACCACCATTCCCAGGCCCAAAAGATCGGACCGGCGAGAGACATGCGCCCACTCTTCGCGGGTGAATAGATCAAGAGGACGGATTCGTTTCGCAGCAGGCATGTCTGGATTGTACGCGCTTCCCCCGGCGGTAGACAAGACCTCCTTAGATGAACGCTGCGAGCGATAATCCGACAACGATGATTGTGCCGGCCCACAGGTTCGATCGAAACACCCTTAGCGCGTTGACTTCGCGCTTATGCGAGAGCTGACCGATCTGCCAAATGCCGTGGACCAAAAACGCCAGTGCCAGCACCGCGCCGATCCGGTCCGCGCCTGCAAAATAGGCGCCTAAAAAGATCAGCATCGTTGCCATGAGGTGGAACACAAAGACGCCGGTGAGAACTTTCTCCCCCATTAAGCGGGCGGTGGAGCGGATGCCAATCAAGGCGTCATCCTCACGGTCTTGCAAGGCATAGATCGTATCATAGGCAATGGTCCAACAGACCAAACCCAGATATAAAACCACCGTCGCGCCGGTGACGCTTGATGCTGTGGCCGCGCCGACCAATACACCGAAATTGAAGGTGAACCCGAGCCATGCCTGCGGCCACCACGTGATCCGCTTCATATATGGATAGGCCGCGACCAACGGCACCGATAAGAGCGCGACGATTTTCGCGTCGAGGGGCAAACACAGCCAGACGATCAAGCCGACGCCCAGCTGCGCTGCTAGAAACATATAGGCATTCCGAAGCGTGACCTCGCCCGCGGGCAAGGGCCGCATCGCGGTCCGCTCAACTTGCGCATCTAAGTCGCGGTCCTGAATGTCATTCCAGGTGCATCCCGCACCCCGCATGGCAATGGCGCCAATCGCAAAGAGCGGGATCCAGAACAGGTCGATCCAGGTGAATCCCGATGGAATGCGCATTTGCGCAAGCCCCATCCAACACGGCAGCAATAAGAGCCAAATCCCGATCGGACGATCCCAACGCGCCAATACCGCATATGGACGTGCGTCTTGCGGCAAGCTTTTCAGCCACTCTGGCAAAGCACTATCGAGCGGGATTTTGCCGCGCAGCGTTTGATCTGGCTCAGATGAGTCGGTCATGCGCTGTCTATAACGATTTTTATTTGCCGTGCCATGCCTTAACGCGCGATCGCACTGGCTCTATAGAGCCGGAGATGAGCCATACCCCACGCATCTATACGGAGGCATCACTGGCCGAAGGGCAAAGCTTTGCACTTCAAGATGCGCAAGCCAAATATCTGACCCGGGTCATGCGCCTGAGCGCGGGCGCGACGGTGCGTGTGTTTAATGGGCGGGATGGTGAATGGCGCTGTCTGCTAGGCTTTGGGGGCAAACGGGCGAGCCTGATCCCTGCCGCGCGGATCCGCGAGCAGCACATCGGGCCGGATCTCACCCTGATATTTGCACCGGTCAAAAAAACCCGGACCGACTTCATAGTCGAGAAAGCGACGGAGCTGGGCGCCCGACAGATCCAACCTGTGATCACCGACTACACGCAGGCACAGCGTGTCCGTACAGATCGCATGCGCGTACTGGCCATCGAAGCCGCAGAGCAAACCGAACGGATGGATCTGCCGGAGATTGTTGAGCCCCAGCCTTTGACTAAGCTCTTAGCGTCCTGGAACACCGCTAAGCCTCTGATTTATTGCGATGAAAACGGCGCGGCGGCCCCGCTAGAAGATCGCAAGTCTGCGCTCAGAAAGAAGGGGGCAGGGGTCTTGATCGGGCCGGAGGGCGGCTTCTCTCCAAACGAGCGTGCTCAACTCCGCGCGCAGCCCTTTGTGATGGCGATTACACTTGGCCCGCGGATCTTGCGCGCCGAGACGGCTGTCATCGCTGCGCTGACCCTTTGGCAATCGCTGGTTGGCGATTGGCAGAATCCTCCCTATTTGCCTCAGACATAAATTTTCGAGGAGGATAGGGGCGTGACAACTCCGACCAAGGACATTGATGAATCCGCGCCGCGTCTATCCGGGACCGACGAGCTGGTGGAATGGTTCGAAGCAGGCTGCAAACCAAAAGCAGATTGGAAGATCGGGACCGAACACGAGAAATTCGGGTTCACGTGGGCGGATCTAAAACCTCTGCCGTATGATGGCGACGCTTCCATTCGCGCCATTTTAGCCGGGCTGAGCCGCGAATTTGGCTGGCAACCGATTGAGGAAAATGGCTTTCTGATCGGGCTTAAGAAGGATGGGGCGAGCGTCAGTCTCGAACCCGGCGGACAGTTCGAGCTGTCGGGCGCCCCGCTCGAACATATTCATGAGACCTGCAATGAAGTGGGCCAGCATCTCAAAGAGGTCCAAAAGATTTCAGATCCGCTCGGCGTTGGGTTTATTGGGCTCGGCGCCAGCCCGATCTGGTCGATGGATGAAACGCCCATTATGCCGAAAGGCCGCTACAAAATTATGCGGGCTTATATGGACAAAGTCGGACGGCTTGGCCGACAGATGATGTTCCGAACGTGCACAGTCCAAAGCAATTTGGATTATGGATCTGAAGCGGACATGGTGAAAAAGTTCCGCACCTCGCTAGCCTTGCAGCCGCTCGGGACAGCGCTGTTTGCAAATTCCCCGTTTCTAGATGGCCGGCCAAACGGCTTTTTGTCTTACCGGTCGCAGATTTGGACAGATACCGATCCCGATCGGACCGGCATGCTACCGTTTGTGTTCGAGGACGGTTTTGGCTTCGAGCGATATGTCGACTATGCGCTCGACGTGCCAATGTACTTTGTCCGCCGCAAGGGGACGTATCTCGATGCGTCAGGG
>JBCCXW010000124.1:0-10594 GCA_039191105.1 Pseudomonadota bacterium | reverse complement strand
TGACGACGGGGAGAAAGGTGAGGAGGATGGCCGGATAGAATGCTTCCTTGACGAGCAAAAAGAAAAGGAGCGTGACTTGGGCACCAATGAGAGCGCCGAGGAGCCAGGCCATCCCCATGGTCGAGAAACACTGTGCCGCCCTCATAATAGAGGTCGGGATCTGCCAAGGTGACGATGCCAGCGGCAGGTGCAAAGATCTCGGTCCCGACAGGGATCGCGATATCATAGCCGCGATGGACCGACATGCTTTCACAGGGTTCGCCATCTGCGCCGACGCCGATATATTTGCGGGCCGGACCGAACGGTGATGATGACGGACCAATCGCCGGACGGATAAAGCCATCGCGCGCGCCGCGTCCGCGATGGAAGGTTTTGAAGGCGGCTTGCTTTTTGACCCAGCTGCGCCCGGCATGCGCTTTTTGCGCTTCGGTTCGGGCATCGACTTTGTCGCAATCAAAACCGGTAATCGTTCGAAACGGATCATTGCGTTCCGCCAGAGTGAGCGTCACTGGAGCGGCCCATCCCGCTTTATCAGTGATCAGCAGCTCAAGCGCTTCTTGGCGGCGCAGGCCAATCGTTGCAACACCATCCTCGGGCACCAGCACCTCACGCATGGCCTCGCCCCGTGCGCCGGAGACCACAAGCGTCGCGCCCGGTGGGGCAGTGCAAAATAACAGCCCGCCTTGCTCGGCCTGACCTGTGCAGACAATTTCAGCCTCATTTGCGTCGACAGACAGAGGCCAGCCGAACCAAATCAGGCCGATCACCAACGCGTCCCGCAGAAACACTTACGCGCGCTCCACCATTTGGCTGGCAGCCGCCGCGGCATCGATATATGCCTCTTGGCGGTCAACGCTCCAATAGCGCAGCGCCGCGAGCGGAATTTTGCGTCCCGTCACCGCGCAGATCACATAATCCCCAGGACTGAGCAGCTCTAAGTCTGCATCAAGATAGCGAATCTTGGCCTCACCGGGCTGACGGTCCGTCTTCTTCAACATGTGGTGCAATATGCCTGAGGATGGTGGCAAAAGAAAGACCTGAAATCGTATCGAAGTTTTTGCTTTGTTCTCGTGAACAAATATGGTACATATGTATTTGGCAGCTGGCTTGGGGCCTTTTCTCTGCCGAGTATGATATAGACGAAAAGGAACGACTCATGTCCAAACCCAACCTGCAACTCGTGGATAAGGATTCTGGCGTGGATAAGCAGAAAGCTCTCGAAACGGCACTTGCCAATATTGACCGTGCCTTTGGCAAAGGCTCAGTGATGCGCCTTGGCGAACAAAAAGCGATGGATATTGAGTCCATTCCAACGGGCTCATTGGGTTTGGACATCGCGCTTGGCATTGGCGGCCTGCCGAAAGGCCGGGTGATTGAAATTTATGGGCCGGAAAGTTCCGGTAAGACGACTTTGTCGCTGCACATTGTCGCCGAAGCACAAAAGAATGGCGGTGTCTGCGCCTTTGTTGATGCTGAACATGCGCTGGATCCGGTTTATGCGGGCAAGCTTGGTGTGGATCTGGATGATCTTTTGGTGTCGCAGCCCGATACAGGCGAACAAGCTTTAGAAATTGCCGACACATTGGTGCGGTCTGGCGCGATTGATGTTTTGGTCATTGACTCAGTGGCCGCGCTCACCCCGCGGGCGGAGATTGAAGGTGAAATGGGCGACAGTTTGCCCGGCTTACAGGCGCGTTTGATGAGCCAGGCCTTGCGCAAACTCACGGGTTCGATCTCAAAATCGAATTGTATGGTGATTTTCATCAACCAAATTCGGATGAAGATTGGGGTCATGTTTGGCAGCCCTGAGACCACGACTGGCGGCAACGCGCTGAAATTCTACTCCTCTGTTCGCTTGGACATTCGCCGCATCGGCGCGCTGAAAGACCGCGATGAGGTGATTGGCAACCAAACCCGGGTCAAAGTGGTCAAAAACAAAGTTGCGCCACCCTTCCGGCAGGTTGAGTTCGATATCATTTATGGCGAAGGCATTTCCAAGACCGGCGAGATTATTGATCTTGGCGTGAAATGCGAAGTGATCGAAAAATCCGGCTCCTGGTACTCTTACGGGCCGGAACGGATCGGCCAGGGCCGTGAAAAGACTCGGCAATTCTTGAAAGAGAATCCAGACATTTGCGACGCGATTGAACTCGAGATCCGCAAGCGTTCGGGCCTATTATCTGATGTTATGCTGAATGAAGGCGGTGGGCCGGCCGATGAGGCGGAAGCCGGCTAGGGGCACCGCTTAGGACCGACATCTGTAACGCGTCGGCGGAAACGCTTGGCGCGTTGCTTTTATGGACATATATCCACGTGCAGAAGACCGCTCAGTGAAAGAGCGGGCAAGAGGAAGTTCCATGACGAGTGTCAACGATCTGCGCGAAGCCTTTCTGGCCTATTTCGAGGGCAAGGGGCATACACGCCAGGCGTCGGCGCCTTTGGTGCCCGAGAATGATCCGACTTTGCTGTTCGTCAATGCCGGCATGGTGCCCTTCAAAAACATCTTTACCGGTGCCGAAACGCCGTTTGCGCCGCGTGCGGCGAGTTCGCAAAAATGCGTTCGTGCGGGCGGCAAGCATAATGATCTCGACAATGTCGGCTACACCGCCCGCCATCACACGTTTTTTGAGATGCTCGGCAATTTTTCGTTTGGCGACTATTTTAAGGATGATGCCATTGCTTTCGGCTGGGAATTGGTCACCAAAGAGCTCGGCCTTCCCGCGGACAAGCTCCTCGTTACCGTCTATGCCGAAGATGAAGACGCCGCGTCGATTTGGAAAAAAGTCGCTGGCCTGCCAGACGCGCGCATCATCCGCATCGCGACGTCAGACAATTTCTGGTCGATGGGCGATACCGGTCCCTGCGGCCCTTGCTCCGAGATTTTCTATGATCACGGTCCCGATGTCTGGGGCGGCCCGCCGGGAACGCCGGAAGAAGATGGCGATCGGTTCATAGAAATCTGGAACTTGGTGTTTATGCAGTTCGAGCAGCAGGCTGGTGGCAAACGCATTGATTTACCGAAGCCATCCATCGATACCGGTATGGGCCTGGAACGTATGGCGGCGGTGCTGCAAGGCGTTCACAACAATTATGAAATCGATCTCTTCCAGCGTCTGATCGCGGCTGAGGCCGAGCTTTACAAGCATAAAGCCGAGGGTGACCAGCTCGGATCTTTCCGCGTCATCGCAGACCATTTGCGCACCTCCGCCTTTTTGGTCGCAGATGGCGTCACACCATCAAATGAGGGCCGCGGTTATGTTTTGCGACGGATCATGCGGCGCGCTATGCGGCATGCGCACATGCTCGGCGCGCGCGAGCCGGGCATGCACAAATTGGTGCCCGCTCTGATCACAGAAATGGGCGCCGCATTCCCTGAGCTGGGGCGTGCTCAGGCGGCGATTGAAAGCGCGCTGGAGCAAGAGGAAAGCCGGTTTCAGCGCACATTGGGGCGGGGCCTTGCGCTTTTGGAGGAGGCCAGCAGCGAACTTACCGAAGGCGATACGCTGCCGGGTGAGACGGCGTTTAAGCTCTATGACACATTCGGCTTCCCGCTCGATTTGACGCAAGACATTCTGCGCGGTCGCCATATGCGTGTGGATGAAGCCGGGTTTGACGCGGCCATGGCGCGCCAGAAAGAGGGCTCTAAAGCGACCGGGTTTAGCTCTGGCGATGCCGGATCGGGCGAGATCTGGTTCCGCATTCGCGATGCCGTCGGGGCGACAGACTTTCTCGGCTATACCGAGCTTACAGCAAAAGCCTCTGTCCGTGCCATCATTCAAGACGGCGCGGAACTCGACCGTTTAAGTGCCGGGGCACAAGCCGAATTGGTTCTAGACCGCACGCCATTCTATGGCGAAAGCGGCGGCCAAGCCGGTGACCATGGCGTCATCGAAACCAAATCCGCGCGCTTCATTGTGCGCGATGTGCAGAAACGCGCTGCCGATGTGCACGTCCATATTGGCGAACTGGTTGAGGGTGCGCTGAGCCCGGGCGAGCATGTTTCGGCGAGCGTCAATGCCGATCGCCGGACGCGGATTATGGCGAACCATTCGGCCACGCATCTTATGCACGCAGCGCTGCGCAACTTGCTCGGCAAACACGTGACGCAAAAAGGATCGCTGGTGGAGGAAGACCGCATGCGCTTCGACTTTTCGCACGGCGCTCCCGTAACGCCGGCCGAAATTGAGGCGATTGAGGATCAGGTGAATGCCGTCATCCGGCAAAATGATCCGGTGACGGTCTCAGTGACCTCGCCTGAAAAAGCCATTGCCGCCGGCGCCCTCGCGCTGTTCGGGGAGAAATATGGCGACGAAGTGCGCGTACTCAGCATGGGGGTCGACGTCAAAGACCCCGATCAGATTTACTCTGTCGAGCTCTGTGGTGGGACGCATGTGAAGCGGACTGGCGATATTGGAACCTTCGTGATCCTGTCCGAAAGCGGCGTTTCGGCGGGTGTGCGCCGGATCGAAGTGGCGACGGGGGCTGAAGCAATCGCCTTCCTGCGCAGCCGGGCGCAAGTTTCGGTGGACCTGTCGGAACACTTAAAAGTGCCATTGAAAGACGTGGCCAAAAAAGTCGCAGGCCTCGCTGAAGAGCGTAAGACGCTGGAACGCGACTTAGCTGAAGTGAAGCGCGCGCTCGCCATGGCCGGGGAAAGCGGGTCCCCGTCCGGACCGGAGCAAATCAACGGCGTCAACGTGATCGCGCGCGTGGCGCAAGGGGTTGGCGGCAAGGATTTGCGGGCCCTGATCGACGAAGCCAAAGCGCAAATGAAGTCCGGTATCGCGGTCTTTGTCGGCGTCAATGATGGCAAGGCGGCGGTGGCGGTCGGGGTCACAGAAGACTTGGTCGACACCTATTCAGCGGTGGAGCTGGTGCGCGTGGCCTCGGCAGAGGTGGGCGGCAAAGGCGGTGGCGGGCGCCCGGACATGGCCCAAGCTGGCGGTCCGGACGGCGCAAATGCGGAAGCGGCCTTGGAGGCGGTGCGTGGGGCGTTGAAAGGCTAACACGGCAAAGCCCATTCCGCGTCAGAAGCGGACATGCGACCAACCCAATAGCGTAGGGCGCGAATGCGTCGAAGACATAGGTATTTTCCCTATCCTGACAGCTTGTGATTGAATGTAGTGTTTGCTTGAGTGTTCTCCGGCTGATGGAGAACGCCGATAGGAGGAAACACACATGGCCGATACACTTCACCAACCATCCATAGACACAACGTCTCCGTTTAAAGAGCGCTATGACAATTATATCGGTGGTGCTTTTGTCCCACCGGTCAATGGTCGCTATTTTGATAACATCACGCCAATTACCGGTGAGGTCATTTGCGAAATCGCGCGGTCTGATGGCGATGATGTTGAGCGGGCTTTGGACGCTGCTCATGCTGCAAAGACTGCCTGGGGACAAACCGCTGCTGCTGATCGCGCCAACACATTGTTAAAAATTGCCGATACGATAGAGGCCAATCTCGACAGTCTTGCCAAAGCTGAGACCTGGGATAATGGCAAGCCGATCCGCGAAACAATGGCGGCTGATATTCCGCTTTCGGCGGATCATTTCCGCTATTTTGCGGGCATCTTGCGGGGCCAAGAAGGCACCATGTCAGAGATCGACAAAGACACGATCGCGTACCACTATCACGAACCACTTGGGGTGGTCGGACAAATCATTCCTTGGAACTTTTCAATCCTCATGGCCGCTTGGAAACTGGCACCCGCTTTGGCCGCGGGCAATTGCGTTGTCCTGAAGCCTGCCGAGCAGACCCCCGCAGCGATTATGGTCTTCGCTGAACTGATCGGTGATTTACTGCCCCCTGGCGTTTTGAATATTGTTAATGGTTACGGGGTTGAGGTCGGTGCGCCGCTGGCAAAGTCCCCGCGAATTGCCAAAATCGCGTTCACAGGGTCCACCCAGACGGGTCGCATGATTATGCAATATGCGACCGAAAATCTGATCCCGGTCACGCTAGAGCTCGGCGGGAAGTCACCGAACATCTTCTTCTCTGACATCATGGCAAAGGATGACGCTTTCCTCGACAAAGCGGTCGAGGGGTTCGTGCTCTTCGCCTTTAATCAGGGGGAAGTCTGCACCTGTCCGAGCCGCGCCTTGATCGCGGAAGACATTTATGAGCCCTTTATGGAGCGCGTGATTGCCCGTGTGAAAGCGATCAAGCAAGGCGACCCACGCGATCCAAGCACAATGGTCGGCGCGCAGGCGAGCCAAGAGCAGCAAGACAAAATCTTGTCTTACCTTCGCATTGGCGCAGAGGAAGGCGCCGAAGTCTTAACCGGCGGCGGCGCGGCCAGCGTAGAGGATTACCTCTCCGGCGGGTTCTATATCGAACCGACGGTTCTGAAGGGCCATAACAAGATGCGGGTCTTCCAGGAGGAAATTTTTGGACCTGTCGTTTCGGTGACGACGTTCAAAACGCCGGAAGAAGCCCTCGAGATTGCCAATGACACGATGTACGGCCTTGGCGCTGGGGTTTGGTCACGAGATATGAATACGTGCTACCGATTTGGACGGGCGATTGAGGCCGGACGGGTTTGGGTCAACAACTATCACGCCTATCCCGCGCATGCCGCTTTTGGTGGCTATAAGCAGTCCGGCATCGGTCGCGAAACACACGCCATGATGCTCGGGCACTACCAACAAACAAAGAATATGTTGGTGAGCTACAACCCGAACAAGCTTGGATTTTTCTGATCCTTTTTCATTTGACCCCAAGCGAGAAAGCAATGAAGGCCCGTATCGCGTCACGGCGATGCGGGCGCGGTGCAGTCGGCGTCAGACCGTCTTGCGCGTTCTTTCAAACACTCCGACGCGTCGGTTTGGCAGCGGGATCTGACTTGGGTATGGTTTGTCGACCCTGAGGCACACGATGGCAGAAACCACTCACCTCCCGCATGTGAACCGCGTGCATTTTAGTGCACCCTTTGCCTGGCTCTTGGTCGGGTGGCGCGACATGAAAAGGGCCCCCGCTTTGTTCGCAGCTTATGGATTTGCGCTTGCCATGATCAGCGTGACCATAACCGCCATCCTCTACCTCACCGGTCAGTTCACCTGGGTGCTGGTGCTTGTCGGTGGGTTCATGATCATCGCCCCGGTGATTGCGACAGGCATATACCGCGCCGCCTATATTTTGGAGACGGGCGGACACCCAAAACTGCGCGACTTATTGAGTACAGTCGGCGAAGTTAGGTCCGACCAGATCATGCTGGGTGTCGCCTTATTCTTCCTGTTCGGGTTGTGGGTCGAAGTCGCCTATCTCGTCTATGGGCTTTCAACCTCAGCCGTCCATCGCTCTATGCTGGACTTTCTGGCGTTTATGCTGACGACGTCAGAAGGGCTTCAAATGGCCCTCGTTGGGACGATGATTGGCGGCGTGATCGCCTTCATCGCCTACGCGATCGTCGTCGTTTCAGCGCCTATGCTACTGTTTAAAGACTCAGATTTTTTTATCGCCTCAATCACCAGCGTGAGGGCGGTCTTCCTCAACTGTCCCGCGATGATATTGTGGGCCTTGCTGATCGTGATCATGACTATGATCGGTATCGCCACAGGCTTTCTTGGTTTGGTGATTGTCTTTCCCTGGATTGGCCTGTCGAGTTGGCATGCCTATCGAAGCCTCGTGGCACCACCCCAAACGCCAGTGTCTTAAAGGCACGCCAGAACGGCACAAAAGCAAGGGTTCGCCGCGGCAAACCAAGTGCCCACATGATCGAACGCCACTTCTTCGCTACGACCGCTCATCCCGGCGCAGGCCGGGATCTGGTTCGGCCCTTCCGATCGCGGGGCAAGAGATCCCCGCTTTCGCGGGGATGAGCGGCGGCGGGGTGCGACATCCAGGTCGACTCTTACCGCGCAATCATGGCGGTCCTGGAAAGCTCGGTTCCTCATCACCGGTTTTCCATTGGGCGAATTTTGGCATGATCTTTTTAAACCGCGGGCTGTCTAAGTGCGCTTCGAGCCAGGTTTGCAGGTGCGGTAAATCTAGCCCGTCGAACCAGGCACGATCGGTATTCGCGAATTGGCGAATGAAGGGAAAGATCGCGATATCGGCATAGCTCACCCGGTCGCCAAAGAGGTGCGCCTGTCCATCGAACTGCGCGTTGAGCTTTTCGAGAAAGTGCAACCCGATCGATCTTTGATCCTCGCGCACCACGCCCTCATCCTCATAGCGGCTTGGGTACTTGTAGCGGTCGAGCGCGCGTTTGAATGGGCCGTCGCATTCAGCGATTAAGGCCGCCATTTCTTCAAAAGACCCGCGATCTGGGGTGAGCCAGCCATCAGCGTCATTCCGGGCCAGCGCCCAAGCCATGACATCGAGACTCTCTTCGATGACAGTGCCATCGCTTTCGACAATCACCGGGACGGTGCCTTTCGGCGAGGCTTCGAGCATTTCGGTTGGCTTATCGCGCAGCACGACTTCGCGCAGACGGCACTCGACGCCCGCTGCCGCGATCGCCATTCGCGCGCGCATCGCATAGGGGCAGCGGCGGAAGGAATAAAGAATAGGGCGCGGGTCGCTCACGCAGGCAGTTTCTTTCTTGGGGTCATGACAACATCATCCCCGATATGGGTCTCGCCGCGGGCTTTGGCCAGTCGCACTTGTTTCTGGCGCTCGCGCAGGGCGGCGACTTTCGCGTCTGTGAAAGTCCCGTAGCAGCGCGGGCAGGAGACTCCGTCTTCGAAATGCGGATGCTGGCGATCCTTGGCGCTGACCGGATGTCGACAAGCATGGCAGAGCTGATAGTCGCCCACTTCGAGCCCATGCCCGACGCTGACGCGATCATCAAAGACAAAACACTCGCCTTCCCACAGGCTCTCGTCACGCGGCACAGTTTCGAGATATTTGAGGATGCCGCCTTGCAGGTGGAACACATCCTCAATGCCAAGTGATTTGACATAGGACGTCGATTTTTCGCAGCGAATACCGCCTGTGCAGAACATCGCGATTTTGGGCGTCCGGCCTTGCTGCGCGAGCTCTTCGCGGAAGGTTTCAAACCAATCCGGGAATTGCCGGAACGTTTCTGTTTCCGGATCAATCGCCCCCTGAAATGTGCCGAGCGCCACTTCGTAATCATTGCGCGTATCAATGACGACGGTGTCTGGATCGCTGATCAACGCGTTCCAGTCTTGCGGTTTGACGTACGAGCCGACCAAGCAGGTTGGGTCCGTACCGGGCACGCCCATCGTGACGATCTCAGTCTTAAGCCGAACCTTCAAGCGCAGGAACGGCATGGCCTCAGCGTGGCTGTCTTTCCAGTCGAGTGTGTCACATCCCGGCAGCGCGCAAAGCGTTGCCAGCGCTTCGTCCATGGCGTCCGGCGTGCCAGCGATTGTGCCGTTCAACCCCTCGTTTGCGAGCAGGATTGTGCCCTTGATGCCAAGTTCAGACAGCCGCGCGAACAGCGGCGCTCGCAAGGAGTCGGGGTCCTCAAAGGCAACGAATTTATACAAAGCGGTGACGCGAATGCCTGACATGGCTGCGGCTTATGCCAGAACCGGGCCGGGCGGAAAAGTAGGGATGGCCACCTAAGGCTGCCTTGCCTTTGCCTAATTCTCTGCCTATAACGATTCTGCAAACCTGATCAATCAGAGGAGGGGTGCATGCAAAACACATTCGCAGACCGATACCCCGTTTCTTTCTCTTAAGATCAGGACCCTTTTCCAATGGGCAATTTCATGTCGGCTCGCGCCTGCGGGCCGCTTCGAGCGCATCTGCGCATCCCATTTTATTTAACTCAGCCTGACAGGCTGGCAGGAGGTCTTCATGCGTGAGGACATGTTTAAAGTTATTGTTGAGCGCCCGCGCTGGGGCAGCCGCCATGCAAAGCGGACAAAGCTGCGCTATGACAAAGTTTCAGGTCGCAAACGTGCGACAGGCCGCCGGATGGCGCTTGAAGCCACAGGTTGGACCAAGTGTTTGAATGAGAACCTGGCGCCTTTAAAGCGCTATCTCCACAAGCAGGCGGGGCGACCTTGGAACAAAGTCTATAGCGAGATCTGTGAGCATCTCGACACGGGCAGCACCGTCAAACAGCATGTGCGCGATCATCTCACCGATTTCATTCTGGTCGACGTGACCGTGGCGCGGGATGGCAGCTTTATCGGAAGCAATCATTGGGGCCGGCCGATGGCGCCAGATCAATGGTGGGCGGAGCTTTATGTCGATCCGAAAGATGGCCTCATCAAGCGGACGGACAAGCTGTGTCGTAAACTCGGAACGCGCCCGTTTCGGGAGCGTCTTCGCGATGACAGAAAGCGCCGTCTAATCGGCGATCCGTCAGCGGATGTTCACGTGCTGGCGGACACACGGTTTTTGCTGAAGCTGAAAGGCTGCTGGTTCCAGGTCGAGACCGATCATGTCCCGCACGATCCATATGGTCGGATCTTCACCGGTCGCGCTCTGGCGTTTCAGCTCAGCGGCGGGCGGAGCGATGACACACCGAACTGGCGCGTTATCGCAAAGCGTCAGCTGTCAAAGAAAGAGTTGAAGGCCCGTAAGCTTAGCAATGACTAGCCAAGTGGCGGTGTGAGTTGAATGGACTCTCATCGCCACTTACTTTTGAAATGCTTCGCAAATACGATGTGC
>JBCCXW010000123.1:0-10649 GCA_039191105.1 Pseudomonadota bacterium | reverse complement strand
ATTTTCGAGCAAGCGCTCTAGCCCGCGGCCTTAGCGCTCTTGCGCTTGTAACTTGTCCTGCGTTTTGGTCTCGAAATCACTCGCATCATGGCGCTCATGCAATTGGCTCGCGGGGTCACCGAATGGACGATTGACCATGCGCCCACGCTGCACTGCGGGGCGTTCCATCAACATGTCAGTCCAGCGGTTCACATGCGTATATTCGTGGACCGCGAGAAACTCTTTGGACTCGTAAAGCAGACCTTTTGCAAGCGCCCCGTACCACGGCATAATCGCCATATCGGCGATCGAGTATTCGCTGCCCGCCATATATTCACTCTCGGCCAAATGCCGATCTAGCACATCGAGCTGGCGCTTCACTTCCATGGCGAAGCGATTGATCGGATATTCCATTTTTGTCGGCGCGTACGCATAGAAGTGGCCAAAACCACCGCCCAAATACGGCGCTGACCCCATCTGCCAGAACAACCAGTTCATGGTCTCAGTCCGGCCTTTATGGTCTTGTGGAATGAAGGCGTCGAACTTTTCAGCCAGATAGACTAAGATCGAACCGCTTTCAAAAATCCGCGTCACAGGGTCGGTGGAATGGTCCGCCATAACCGGGATTTTTGAGTTCGGGTTTAGCTCGACATAGCCAGAACCGAACTGGTCGCCTTCGCCAATATTGATCAGCCAGGCATCATACTCAGCGCCAGAATGGCCTGCGGCGAGCAGTTCTTCCAGCATGATCGTGACTTTCACACCATTAGGTGTTGCCAGCGAGTAGAGCTGGATCGGGTGTTTGCCGACTTGCAGCTCCTTGTCATGCGTCGGCCCGGCAACCGGGCGATTGATTTTGGCGAAGCGTCCCCCGCTTTCCTGATCCCAGGTCCAAACTTTTGGGGGCGTATATTCACTGTCAGCCACGGGGTGATCTCCTTCAATGGTGCTGTGCGCAGGTCTTACCTTAAATAGGAACATCCCCTCGCGAAAGCCTAGAGCTAGATTTGGAATAGGGTCTATGCTGGGTCTGGATGAACGAATTAGGGTTCAAGACAACAGATCCCGGGAGGAAGAGATGACCGAATTGGTGACGCGCCTAGACGAAGATGGCCTGTGCTGGCTCACACTGAACCGGCCTGATAAATTAAACGCCCTCACCGTTGGGATGTTCCAAGAGCTACGACGGCATATCGTGGATTTGAAAAAAGATGAGGACGTGGGCTGCGTTGTCTTGCGCGGTGCGGGCAAATGTTTTTCGGCCGGTCATGACCTCGGCGATATCGCGGAAGGTGAAAAAGTCCCCTCGCCCGGCTGGCATTCAGAAACCCTACGCATGCTCGAAAAACTGCCCAAGCCTGTGATCGCCGCGGTCCATGGGCATTGCTATACGGGCGCTTTGGAAGTCGCGCTCGCGGCCGATTTTATTCTCGCGGACACCGCGGCCAAGTTTGCCGATACGCACGCGAAATGGGCTCTGACCCCGATTTGGGGCATGAGCCAACGTCTGCCACGGCGCGTCGGGGTGGCGACCGCCAAGCGCCTAATGTTCACAGCCGAAACCGTGAAAGCAGATGTGGCTTTGCAAATGGGGCTGTGCGAAGCGGTGTTCGACACCGACACGTTCGAAGCAGATGTCCGCACCTTCTGTCGCCAAATTCTCACCAATTCGAGTTTCTCGCACGCGGCGAATAAACGCCTCCTCGAAGCGACAGACAACGATCCGATGGATGCGGGATTACAATGGGAAGTGATGGAGAATGAAGGCGTTGGCCCTGACATGCAGGCCCGTATTTCCGCGTTCACGAAAGGCTAAATACTCGGTCTGGCAAGTCGCTCGCGCCGGTTTTGAGCGCGTTTGAACGGGACCGTGCCGCCATCAAACGCTTCATCACCTGCCTCGTTTTTGCGGCTCGCCTTTGTCAACGCAGGCGCGTGCGGATCTCGCGCCGCAAGGGGGGTCGAAGCGCATCAGGGCTCGATCATTTACATTGAGCTTACGCTACCAGACCATCGCATCGCGCAACTCCGCGCGAAGGTTTGCTGGCATCTCAAGCGCGCCTGAACTGGCTTTCAAATCTGCCGGGGCATCCTCTGGCTTTAAATAGCGCCAACCTTGGAACGGCCGCTTCGGGGTTGGCTCGACAGCGATAAGTTCACGGTCAAACACCAGCTCGCAAGCTTTGCGCCCGCCCCGATCGGTGATCTGTTTGACCTCTAGAATGGGCTGACGCACTTGGATTAACCCGCGGATCACCCAATAAATCGACCCGCCGTCGGCCAGTTCCTCACCACGTTTGGGGATCATCCGCGTATGATGGACCGGGCGCGGATAAGTTTGCATCACCCGTTTCTGCCAATTCTCTAAATCGCCAACATCGTCAGCGCCAACGCACAGCTTCACCATGTGAATCATACCGATAAACGTAAATCAGGATTAATGTCTGTGAAGGTGGAAAATCCGCGACACTGCGCCATAAGAGTGGGAAACCACAGAAAAGGTAAGGGCGATGATCAAATTTATCGGACTAAGTGCGGCAGCGATCCTGTTCTCGTTTGGGGCGCAAGCAGAGGACCAGCATAATGTGTTCGGGACCTTTCTGACCCAAGCAAAGACCTCAACGGTGATGATTGAAGATTGCGGCGATGGCAGCCCGTGCGGCCGAGTGTCCTGGATTGACCCTGAGGCCATGGCGCCTGGGGAAACGCCCGAAACGGCGACGACCCAAGCGGGTGAGCCGGTGCTTGGTCTATTAATGCTACAAGGCTTCGATAAGCGCCGGAACGATTGGCGGGGCGGAACGATTTATGACCCGGAAGCCGACAAGAGCTATGCATCACGCCTCAAGCGGCTGCCAGACGGTCGGCTTCAGGTCAAAGGCTGCATCAGCCTGATCTGCCAAACCCAGATCTGGGACGTCGCACCCGAGGCCCTGCAAACCTCCGTCGCCGCCACGAATTAGATCGCTCGAACGGCTTAGCGCTTGCGGATTCGGCGCGGCGTGCTACCTCGCGGCTTCCTAACCTTCTGGCCGCTAAGGAGACGACGCCATGGGCATTTTCGGCAGCAAAGAGGCAAAGCCCCGCATCGAAACCGATACAATGGGGGAAGTCGAGGTCCCCGGCGATAAGTATTGGGGCGCACAAGCGCAGCGCTCGCTTGGAAATTTCAAAATCGGTTGGGAAAAGCAGCCGCTCCCCCTGGTGCGCGCACTCGGCATCGTCAAGCGCGCGGCCGCAGAAACCAATCTGGCGCTTGGCAAGCTCGATGCGAAATTGGCGGACGCGATCATCACCGCAGCGAATGAAGTCATTGAAGGCAAGCTCGACGCGCATTTCCCGCTTGTGGTCTGGCAAACGGGCTCTGGCACGCAATCAAACATGAATGCCAATGAAGTCATCGCCAATCGCGCGATTGAACTGCTCGGTGGTGAGATTGGGTCGAAAAGCCCCGTTCATCCGAACGACCATTGCAATATGAGCCAGAGCTCAAACGATACATTCCCGACCGCCATGCATATTGCGTGTGCCGAAGAAATCACCCACCGCCTGGTCCCAGCGCTGCAGCAATTGCACAATGCCCTGAACGACAAAGCCCAAGCCTGGACAGACATTATCAAGATTGGGCGCACGCATACACAAGACGCGACACCGGTGACGCTTGGCCAAGAATTCTCCGGCTATACGAAAATGGTCGAAATGGGGATCGCGCGGATCGAGCAAAGCCTGCCTGGACTGTTGGAGCTCGCCCAAGGCGGTACCGCGGTCGGGACCGGACTCTCCACCCCGGTCGGTTTTGCCGAAGGCGTGGCGGATAAAATCGCTCAAATCACGGGGCTGAACTTCGTCACCGCGCCAAACAAGTTTGAGGCGCTGTCTGCACATGATGCGATGGTCTTCGCGCATGGGGCCATCACAACCGCGGCCATGTCGTGCTTCAAAATTGCCAATGACATCCGCTTTTTAGGCTCGGGTCCGCGCTCCGGCTTGGGGGAGCTTGCTTTGCCGGAAAACGAGCCTGGCTCCTCGATCATGCCAGGCAAGGTCAACCCAACGCAATGCGAAGCCATGACCCAAGTCTGCGCGCACATACACGGCAACAATGCCGCGATCAGCTTTGCTGGCAGCCAAGGGCATTTCGAGCTCAACGTCTTCAATCCGATGATGAGCTACAATCTCCTGCAATCGATCCGTTTGCTGGCAGATGCCGCCGTATCCTTCACTGAAAACTGCGTTGTCGGCATCGATCCGCGACTCGACAATATTCAACGCGGACTTGAGAATTCGCTTATGCTGGTCACCCCGCTGAAAGAGAAATATGGCTATGACCGCGCCGCAAAAATCGCCAAGACTGCGCATAAGAATGGCACAACCTTGCGCGAGGAAGCGATCGCCGACGGTATTCCCGCCGAAGACTTTGATGCGATCGTCCGTCCAGAAAAAATGATCGGGCCCGGCTAAGCCTATTTGGAGGCGTCTGTGATCGAATTTACCGCCGCGACATTTGGGGAGCTTTATGCAGATGAATATGACGATCTGCATGATCCTGGCACAACCGAAGAATCGGTGGCGCTGATCCATGAGCTCGCAGGGTCTGAGACGATGCTCGAGCTTGCGATTGGCACCGGGCGCATGGCGCTGCCGCTGGCGGCACAGGGCCACCAGATCTCCGGAATTGATGGCTCGGCCGAGATGATCGACAAGCTCAAGGCCAAGCCTGGCGGTAAGCAGATTCCGACTTTGGTTGGCGACTTTGCGGATGTTGGCTTGCCAGGCCCATTCGGGTTTGTGTTCTTGGTCTTCAACACCTTGTTCAATCTGACATCGCAAGCCGATCAAATTCGGTGTTTCAAAAATGTCGCCGCGCGGCTTGTCCCGGGTGGCCGCTTTTTGATTGAGACATTTGTGCCGGACCTGATAGGCTTCGAGGACCATCAGCGCGTTCGCCCTCTGCATGTGGGCGGACACAGCGTCGCGTTCGAAATCGCCCGCCACGATCCGGTGCGACAAGTGCTAGAAATGCAGCGCGTGCGCATTGCAGGAGGTGCCACCACGCTGCACCCCTTGCCAATGCGCTATGCCTGGCCCGCTGAGATCGACTTAATGGCGCAACTTGCGGGTCTAGACTTAGACTCGCGCTGGGGCGGCTGGCAACGCGAGCCGTTCACCGCAAACAGTGAGATGCATGTGTCTGTCTACCGCAAGCCCGCCTGACATGGCGGGCATTCTTGGTTAAAGTCCCGCCGAATCAAACCATCTGAAAGGGCTTGCAATGAACACTGCGCCTGTCGGCTCGAAAGCCAATCCATCCGAATTTGATGTCATGCCGCGCCTCGCTGAGGATGAGCCGTACTTCGTGATCCGCGCCAATGACCCGCTTTCAAGCGCATTGGTGGAGCTGCATGCCTATATTGGCGCCGGGCAAGCGGGCGCAGCGCATAATAAGCTGGCTGAAATTATGGCCCTGACTTCCGCCAAAGCGCCGCGTCCCGCCTCGAGCCCAAAATATCGGGAGACATTCGCCATCTCATTGGCGATGGAGCAATGGCGCAATGCCCATCGCGGGGACTAAACGTGGCAGACCCGATCAATCTCAACAAGTTTCGCAAAGCGAAGAAACGCTCTGAGAAAGCGCAGCGGGCGCAAGAAAATCGCCTCAAATACGGTCGGACGAAGGCTGAAAAAGCACGCGATGCACACTCAAAAACGCGCCACACTCAGCAGCTCGATCAAACCCGGCGAGACAAATAGTCCAAATCCCGGCCCAGCACTTGTATATCTGCATCACGAGAGACGAAAAGTGACCCAAGCTTGGACAGCTCAAAGGGGATTTGACGCGTGATCAAAACCATTCTCGTGATTGGCGGCGCTGGCTATATTGGCGCCAATGCCTGTAAAGCCATCAAACTGAGCGGGCGCGAGCCGGTTGTGTTCGACAATTTCTCCACCGGTCATCAGCACGCCGTCAAATGGGGGGAGTTGATTGAGGGCGATATCCGCAACGAGGGCGAGATCCGCACGGCCTTAGAGACCGTGCGGCCCGATGCGGTGATGCATTTCGCAGCCAATATCGAAGTTGGGGAAGGCGAAAAAGCGCCGGGTGCTTTCTATGAGAATAATGTGGCCGGCACGCTGAACGTGGTGCGCGCGATGTTGTCGCTGGGATTGCAGAATTTTATCTTCTCGTCGACCTGCGCGATTTACGGCGATCCAGAGAGATTGCCTTTGGTGGAAGATATGCCGAAACGCCCGGTTTCTGTTTACGGGCGATCGAAACTGATGGTTGAGACCATGCTCGAAGACCTGTCGCGGGCGGAGGGCCTGCGCTATGCGGCGCTGCGCTACTTCAACGCGGCGGGCGCTGATCTGGACGGTGAGGTCGGCGAAGAGCATGATCCAGAGACCCATTTGATCCCGAACGCGCTTGCTGCTGCCGCGGGCATCGGTCAGGGGATGAAATTGTTCGGCGACGATTATCCGACTCCGGATGGCACTTGTATTCGCGATTACATCCACATCGCCGATTTGGTCTCGGCGCACATCCTGGCCGCCGAGCACATCCATAAGACGGGCGAAAGCCTGCAACTAAACCTCGGGACAGGGAATGGCTTTACGGTCAAACAAGTGCTCGACGCGGTCGAACGCGCGGTTGGCAAACCGGTGCCGGTTGAGATCGGACCCCGCCGTCCGGGCGATGCTGTCGCGCTTTACGCGGACACCTCAAAATCCAAGGCGATCCTCGGTTGGCAACCGCAACATTCGGACATGGACACAATCGTCACATCAGCATGGAATTTCCACCAACGCGTCTGGGACCTTGCTTAAGCGGGAACCGCCCAGACATGGACGCTGCGCTGGGAAAGGCGGATAGGGTTCCAATCCATCGCTCGGATCAAATTCCAAATCCCTTTCTGAGAGTATTTCACTTTATAGGCATCGTTCCAGCGCATTGCCCAGCCATCCTTGAGGCCATCCCACATGCCACGGCGCATCCCTTCCAGATTTGCGTGGCCCATATTGCGTAAGTAGATATACACCATCAAAGCAACATGGCCGGGAAAGGTCAGCAGCAAAACGAAGAGCGGCATATTCTTCAAATAGGTCCATGTTCGATTTCGAAACCCATGATACATAGTGAAGTAACTGTATCGACCGCTCGTCGCGCTGCCTTTGTGATGAATGATGGCATCTGGCAGGAACACGCATTTTTCGCCGCTCAATTGCAAGCGCAAACCGAGGTCAACGTCTTCGCAATAGCAGAAAAACCGCTCGTCAAAGCCGCCCATTTCAAGGAAGAGATCACGATCGTAAACGGCGCTGGCGCCGCAGGGGCTGAAACAAAAACTGTCTGTGTCCGGCAGAGCCGAGATGGGATGCTCAAAGCCGCCC
Organism: Pseudomonadota bacterium; assembly: GCA_039191105.1. Lineage (GTDB taxonomy): Bacteria > Pseudomonadota > Alphaproteobacteria > Caulobacterales > Hyphomonadaceae > Henriciella. The sequence goes on along the minus strand of JBCCXW010000123.1, from coordinate 3,281 downwards.
CGCCAAGGAATTCCAAAAGCGAAATAGGCGTCACCCGCCCCGTCAAGCAGCTCTGGCTCATCCATATTGATTTGCCCGCATGCAAATACCCGGCAGGGCGCGTGCCGCTCTGTCGCGCGGGCAATTTCGGACAACCAGTTTGGGTCAGCGGTGGCGTCTGGGTTCAGAAGCGCAAGCCATTTGCCACGCGCTTGACCGGCCGCGAGATTATTACCCTTGGCAAATCCATGATTCTGATTTTCCCGTAGAACGCGAATCGCAGGCAAGTCGCTTAAGTCCAGATCCTGGATCGATCCGTCTTCGCTATTATTGTCGACAAGGATGACCTCAAAATCTGTAAGGGTTTGTTTTTTTAGAGAATCTAATGCATCTTGGAGCAGCGGACCGGCATTGTAATTGACAATGATGACCGAGAAAAATGGATCTACGCGACGCACGAATGACTCCCTCTGAACGGAGACATCGCTCCAATCATTCAACCGTCAAGGTATGCACATTCATTTTGCATCGACAACTGTATTTTCTGAAATCTCAAGAAATACGAGACACGGTGATAACTAATAATGGGGTCCTGTCTGATTTCTGCGCAGACTGGACAGATTTAACTCAAAAGACCCTTCAGCGCCTCGACAAGATCGGTTTTTTCCCAACTGAACGCGCCGTCTGGCGCCGGTTTGCGCCCAAAGTGACCATAGGCGGCCGATGGCGCATAAATCGGGGCTTCCAGACCAAGATGGTTGCGAATCCCGCGCGGCGACAGATCGACCAACTCACGCAGTTTGCGCGCAATCGTATCTTCTCCGACCGTGCCGGTCCCTTCCGTGTCGACATAGATCGACAAAGGCTGGGCGACGCCGATCGCATAGCTGATCTGGATCGTGCAGCGCTTTGCAAGACCCGCCGCAACGACATTCTTCGCCAAATAACGCGTGGCGTAGGCAGCTGAGCGATCGACTTTTGACGGGTCTTTTCCGGAAAATGCACCACCGCCATGCGGCGCCGCGCCGCCATAGGTATCGACGATGATTTTACGCCCTGTCAGGCCCGCATCGCCGTCTGGTCCACCGATCACGAAGCGACCCGTTGGATTGACGTAGAATTTGTCCTCCTCGGGGAACCAGCCCTCAGGAAGCACGTCTTGGATCACAGGACGAATAATTTCGCGCAATTGCTCTAAAGTCGCGGACTCTTTGTGTTGATGCGAGACGACAATCGCGTTGACGCCCACTGGGCGCGACCCGTCATATTGCAAGGTCACCTGGCTTTTCGCATCCGGTTCAAGTTCAGGATGCACGCCCGAGTGACGGAGATCCGCAAGCTTGCGGAGGATTTTGTGCGAGTAAACCAGAGTCGCCGGCATCAGCTCAGGCGTTTCATCTGTGGCATAGCCAAACATGATCCCCTGATCGCCCGCGCCTTCTTCTTGGTGCAAACCCTGGCCGGCTTCGACCCCTTGCGCGATTTCAGCAGACTGGCCGTGCACATGGTTTTCAACGGACATGCTTTCCCAATGGAAGCCATCTTGCTCATAGCCAATTTTTTTCACCACATCGCGGGCCGCTTGGTTCATCTCATCTTTGGTGATGACAGCGCCATTATTGGTCCGCACTTCACCGGCCAGCACCACGCGATTGGTCGTCGTCAGTGTCTCCACCGCGACTTTTGCCGTTGGGTCCTTACTCAAAAATAGATCGACAATGGCATCGGAGATCTGATCCGAGACTTTATCCGGATGGCCTTCCGACACACTCTCAGACGTAAACTCATGGTGCTGTAATGGCATAGCTTTTCTCCCGAAGCTTTAAATTAGTAGCGATAATGCTCAGGCTTGAACGGGCCTTGTGGCGCAACGCCGATATAATCGGCTTGCTCATTCGACAGACCGCTCAGCTCGACGCCAAGCTTCGCCAAATGCAACATCGCCACTTTTTCATCGAGATGCTTTGGCAGCGTGTACACCTCGTTCTGATACTCGCCGGTGTTTTCGTGCAAGGCGATCTGCGCCAAGACCTGATTGGTGAACGAGGCCGACATCACGAAGCTTGGATGTCCTGTTGCATTACCCAGATTCACCAACCGACCTTCGGACAAGAGAATGATCCGCTTGCCATCGGGGAAGGTGATCATGTCAACTTGCGGCTTGATATTCGTCCATTTGTAATTGCGTAGCGCTTCGACTTGGATCTCATTGTCGAAGTGGCCGATATTACAGACAATCGCCATATCTTTCATCGCTCGCATATGATCGAGCGTCAGAATGTCCTTGTTGCCGGTGGCGGTGACGAAAATGTCTGCCTTTGGTGCCATCGTATCGATCGTTTGCACATCATAGCCGTCCATCGCCGCTTGTAAGGCACAGATCGGATCAACTTCTGAAACCGTGACGCGCGCTCCTGAGCCAGACAGCGAGGCTGCTGAACCTTTCCCCACATCCCCATACCCGGCGACAAAAGCGGTCTTGCCGGCCATCATCACATCTGTACCGCGCCGGATCGCATCAACCAGTGATTCCTTACAGCCATACTTGTTGTCAAATTTCGACTTGGTGACAGAGTCATTGACATTGATGGCTGGGAAGGGAAGCTCGTTCTTCTTTGCCAATTGATAGAGGCGATTAACCCCAGTCGTGGTCTCTTCGGAGACGCCGCGAATTTCGGCTTTGATGCGCGCAAACCAGCCAGGAGTTTCGCTCATCCGCTTGCGGATCTGGCGGAACAGCGCCTCTTCTTCTTCCGAGCCAGGATTGTCGAGGAGAGAGGGATCGGCTTCAGCTTTTTCGCCGAGGATCAAATACATCGTCGCGTCGCCGCCATCATCGAGGATGAGGTTGACGGTTTCGCCGTTTGGCCACTCAAAGATCCGGTCGGCGAATTGCCAATACTCGTCCAGCGTCTCGCCCTTATGCGCGAAAACCGGCGTTCCGGCATCCGCGATTGCCGCGGCCGCATGGTCTTGCGTTGAGTAAATATTGCAGCTCGCCCACCGCACGTCCGCGCCGAGGGCCTCCAAGGTTTGGATCAAGACCGCGGTCTGGATCGTCATATGCAACGATCCGGCAATGCGTGCGCCCTTTAAAGGTTGGGCGCTGCCATACTCTGCCCGCGCTGCCATCAGACCCGGCATTTCGGTCTCTGCAATCTCGATTTCCATCCGGCCAAATTCCGCCTGACTGATATCTGCGACGGCATAATCGTGAGACATATCAACGATCCTTTATATGAAGTTTAGGTGGCGTATAACATGCGCGCCCGCTTTGTACAGACGGCTTCTGCAAACCTGTT
>JBCCXW010000122.1:0-10719 GCA_039191105.1 Pseudomonadota bacterium | reverse complement strand
GATGCGGCGCCATCCATGGGTTTCGCGGACCACGAGAACTGGCAACCCCGCACGCTCGTACCGCCACACGATGGGGTGGTCGAGATTGGGCCCTTGGCGACCGTGCACAGCCGAATAGCGCAGCGACTCAAACCGAGGCAACGGCTTGCCGGAGAACCGACTGATTTTGATCGTCTCAGCGGGTTCGCGCGCTTCAACGACGGCGAAACGCAATCCGCTCAGGACAGCCATCATCAGCAGGGTGCGCACAAACACAGACATCATGAATGCTATTTTGCTGATTGTGGTGAATCGTCCGTAAAACAGCACATTGGCGATCTGCTTTTGCTCTGCTAAGCGCGGTACGGAAAGCGAGGAAGCATGTCAGATAAGCGCCTAAAGGTCATTGTCACCCGCCGATTGCCGGATGCGGTGGAATTGCGCCTGAAGGAACTTTTCGACACTGAGCTTAATCCATCCGATGCGGCGTTCTCGACAGACCAATTGATAGATGCGGTTCAACGCGCGGATGTCTTAGTGCCGACGGTCACCGATCCGATCAACACAGAAGTCATAGATGCCGCCGGAGCGCAGTTGAAAATGATCGCCCAGTTCGGCGCGGGCGTCGACAATATTGACGTCCAGTCTGCGCTCCAACGCGGCATCACCGTGACCAACACGCCGGGCGTGCTGACCGATGACACAGCCGACGTTGCCATGGCTTTGATTTTGGCCGTACCGCGTCGCATGCATGAAGGTATCGAATTGCTGCAAGCCGGTAAATTTGATGGCTGGGCCCCGACATGGATGATGGGGCGTCGCCTCGCCGGCAAACGGCTCGGGATCATCGGCATGGGCCGGATTGGTCAAGCCGTGGCGCGCCGCGCCAAAGCCTTCGGACTGCAGATCCATTATCATAATCGCAAAAAAGTTTCGCGCGTCATTGAACAGGATCTCGACGCCACATTCTGGGACAGTTTGGACCAAATGCTCGCGCGCATGGATATTGTTTCGATCAACTGCCCGCACACGCCCGCCACCTATCACCTGCTGAATGCGCGGCGACTGGGGCTGATGAAACCTGACGCATTCATCGTCAACACAGCGCGCGGTGAGGTGATTGATGAAGCGGCGCTTGCCGACGCTTTACGGACCCACAAACTCGCCGGGGCGGGCCTTGACGTCTTCGAGCGCGAGCCCGCCGTTAATCCAGATCTGGTCGGATTGCCAAATGTGATTCTGTTGCCGCATATGGGATCTGCGACGGTCGAGGGACGAAATGAAATGGGCGAGAAGGTGATTATTAACATCAAGACCTTCGCGGATGGCCATCGCCCGCCCGACCGTGTGATCCCGGCGATTCTTTAATCGCGCACGGGTCTTAGTGCACGCTGACCGTCTGCAGCTTGTATGCTTCAGCGGCGGCTTCGGCGGCAGCGCGGCCCTCGATGATGGCCAGTTTTTGGCCTTCGCCATTGGTCACAATGACGAGGTCTTGGAGGTCTTCCACCCCGCGAAGGGCATCTTCCGGCAATTCCGCAAGCTCGCGTTCGTTGATATTGCGGAAATAGACAAACCGGCTGAAATCAAGCGCGCCAGCGGTCGGCTTTTCAAGGTCGTTCATGGTCTACTCCTTCCGTATTCAGACAGGACCAGCACACATTCCCGCAGGACCCCATTATGGCAGCCCCGCTGCTTTCGGGCTTGTGTCACTCTGGATCTAGGGAGCCAGGGTGTCACCATCAAGGCATGGGCGTTCACTTTGGGTTGTGAACGCCCTTTCTGCCGGGATCTTGGGCAAATTGCTTGCGCGACTTTACGCCCTTGCGGTTCTGGTTGCGGAATGGGCCAGGCTCGAGCGCGCGCCACGGATCTCACGACAAAGGAATACGGCGCTGGCGATCAGGATAAGCGGTCCGACCGGCGCCGCGAAGACCAAGCCGGGCAAAAGAAATAAGCTGATCACGGTGATTCTTTGGACTTGCGTCAACTCGCCCGGGGCCTCCCGGGTCGCCCAATAACCGAGAATGGCCGGGGTCAGGGCTGTCAGGTCATAATTGAACGCATACGGCGTAAACATGAACACGCAGATCAAGAAGAGCAGATCTGTGGCGGCTCGATCGCCGCGCGGCCTGTGGAACAGCCAAATGGTCAGAGCGAACGCCATCAGGGTCATCGGCAACTGCATCAGCAGACAGAGATAGATGGGCAGGTCAAGCAAACGCCCGCCCGCATAGGCGGTTGGCATCATGTGTAGAAATAGACCGCCACCATGCTCGATCACATGCCGCTGGAACGGCACGGCTTTTTCGAAGTAATCCACCCAACTCTGCCATCCAAACACGAGGCCGGACATCACAAACAAAGAAAGTGCGACGCCGCTGGCGACAAAAATCGTTTTCCATTGCCGCGTGAGCAATAACATGATCGGGATCAGAAAGCCGAGTTGCGGTTTAATCGTCAGCAACCCAAAGCAAATGCCAGCGACTATGGGGCGCTGCGAGGTATAACGCACGCCGAGATAGAGCAGTGTGCCAGTGACAAATCCGTTTTGGCCGAAGAACACATTGACGACCGTGGCCGGGGCCAGCAGCAAAAGCATGAGTTTCGTTTTCATCGACAGTGCGGTTTGGGCAATCGATTTCGCGGCGGTCGTCGCGTAGACGGCAAGGCCCGTGCCCATCCAAACCACGTACGCCAAAACATACGGCAGCAGAGCGATCGGCGCGACAAAGAAGAGATAACTCGGCGGATAGGACCAATTCAGCGTAAATTCCATGCCATACAGGCTGGCGAGATAGTCGCGATAATCAAAGATCCAGAACAGTGTTGGCAGGGAACCCGACATCCACAATTGGCTCGCCGAATAGTAATTTACGAAATCACGCCCAATCATCTCGCCACCCGCCGGGTCGATGAGGCCATCGGCCAAATACAAATAGGTCGGATATCCGATTGCGATCACCACTCCGATGACCACGCAATACGCTTTTAGCGTCGCAGCTACTTTCACTTTTCGTCCCCTTGAGCACCCTTAGGTGCCGGTCCGCCGACCTCGCAGTTGGTCGTCGGGAAATGCGATAGCGCATTGAAGTTGAGATATAATTTACAGCGCGAAACGCGCCGTGTTTGGCTTAAGCAACGCGCGAGAGCGTTGGCGCTTGAAACCGGCTTTGCAGATTAAACGCTTGCGGTGTGGGCCCATCCTCGCGCAAGCGTGCGAGACGATCCCAGGCCATTTCGAGCGAAATCCGCGTGTCCTGCTCGGCCCACCACATGACCATATTGGCGCCTTCGGATCGATCGACCCAATGGCGAAGCCGACGCATGCTTTCAACGTGCTGCGCGTCGCGATAGGTAAACCCATGCACAGCGGCTGCGTTTTTCCAACCCGCGAGCGTATAAATATGCGGATTACCCGCGCCCTCCGTATCCAGTGCAGCGATTTCGAAAAAGCTCAACTCGCGGCCATCTGATGCGCGCATGCCGTGACGATGCCAGAGCAAACCTTGATGTAACTGATCACGTTTAAAGAGTTTCCCGAGTTGATCGAAAAAGTATTTGCTCTCGTCCATATGGACCGAGAATTTTCCGAGCGGACGGGCAACATTGAAGTGCGCCAAAAAATGCGATGCCATCTTCTGCCTTCTCAAAGCTGGATCGCGCAAACGGATATCCTAGGTCGCTTTAAATCGCGTGCGCGACATTGCGTGAATTGAATTGCGGACGTTTACGCTTTGGTCAAAGCTTTGAACCAGGGGCTAGACCCGGACGCACGCCATTCGTATCAGATAAGCATGGATCAGCGTTCGCAAACCGCTTGGGCTTGGGTGCCGAATGCGATCACGCTATCGCGCTGTGTTTTGGCTGCGGCGGTCGGAGTCTGGATCTGGATGTCGGCGTCGATGTCACTCTGGCCCTTCGCGGCTTTTGTCCTGCTCGCGCTCACCGATTTCCTTGATGGGTGGACCGCGCGACGGATCGGCGCGATCACACCGTTTGGGACCTTTTTGGATCCGGTTGCCGATAAACTGCTTGTGGCGTTTGCCTTGATCGCCCTATCGGCGCTGCAAAACGGCGCCGCCTCTTTGGTGATCCCGACAGTGGCCGTGATCGCACGAGATTTGATTGCGACCGCGCTTCGGCTGGTCCCCTCGATCGATATGCCGGTATCACGTCTCGCCAAATGGAAGACGGCCTTAGAAATGGGCGGGATTGCAATAATGCTCTTGGCTTTGCCAACCAATTTGACGCTGATCTGGTGGGCTGGCGTGATGGTGATTTGGGGTGCGGCTGGACTTTCGGTCTATACGCTCGGGCTCTATGTCGGGGCCGCACTCGCCGACGTAAAACGGCCGCGCGAATAGGGAAGGCGCGGCCGTTTCTCTCGAGCCCAACGCAACATCTGTGGGGGATTTGAGTTGCGTCGGTATCCTGCATGACCTGCTGAGGAAAAGGATTATCAGCAGTTCGATTCCTTTTGCACAAAGGCTTTAATGCCGGTTTAAAAATCGCGCAGAAGTTTAAATCTAAACCGCCGCAATTGCGCCAAGGTATGATCCACAATCGCGCCTTGTTTGGTCATTTTAACCAAAGCCATGAAACGGATTTGGGATCGATTCGCACCGCTCATCCTGCTGATAGGAGCCCTCGCCTTTATGGCATTCCCCGCATTTTTGGCGTTTGCGCAGGGGTAAGGCTCACCAATGGTCAGACCGCTCGGCGCCTTGATAATGTTCCTTCAGACGGCGCAGCGTGGCAGGCGTGGCATCTTCGGGTGGACTGAAGGGGTTGCACCAAAGGATGTCCGAAATTTCGAGGCCCCGTGGATCTCGGACACTGCGCCATGCAGAGGCCTCGATTTTATACAGAATAACATGATCATTGCGCATCACTCGATGGTTGGAAAAAATTCCGATTAGCGCCGTCTCGCCCGTAATCAGTAGGCCGCCTTCCTCTTCCAATTCTCGGTGCAGCGAGACGCGAACCGTCTCACCGCGCTCGATGCCGCCGCCGGGCAAATAAAGCCCTGGCGTATAAGTGTGACGGACCAATAAGACCTGACCCTCTGCATTTTCGACGATCGCCCGCACGCCAAGGGTCATCGGTCTCGCGATCCGAAACCAAATGCGGAACACTTGTGTGCGAAGATCCGAGAACAAACAAACGTCCTTTCTGGTAATCAGGGCTCGCCAAATCCGATAAGACACCCTATCTAGGCTCAAGACTGTTAAAGGGCTGTCATCATGATCCACGCCTCTGTTTGGGCCATACTTGCGACTGTTGCGGTATTTGCGATATTAAATTTGATCGACTTTCGTCGAATCGATTAGTTATCTCCGACACATTCTGTGGTCTTGAGCAATCATCCAATGTCGATCCTAACCCGGCAAGGCTCGGATTGAGAGACGATTATGAGTGACCGGGTTTCCACCGGCCCAAAACGGGCTCTGGTGACCGGTGCCGGCGCGCGTCTAGGCAAAGCGATGGCTGAAGCGCTTGGGCGAGACCACTGGTCCGTTGCCATCCACTATCGAGGCTCACAACGCGGCGCCGAAGACACAGCGAAAAGTGTTCGCAGCGCGGGTGGCTGCGCCGAATTGGTGCAGGCTGACCTCGCCGACGAAGAACAAACGGCAACGCTTGAGCGCGCCGCACAGGAGGCGCTCGGCGGGCCTTTAACCTTGCTGATCAATTCGGCGTCGACATTTGAAGACGATACCGCGATTGGTCATTCGCGTGAGAACTGGGACGTCCATATGGGTCCCAACTTGCGCGCCCCGGTGCTGCTCGCACAGCATTTCGCGCGCGCTTTGCCGGAAGAAGACGCCGGATTGATCATCAATATGATCGATATGAGAGTGTTGAAACTCAACCCGCTTTTCTTCACCTATACGCTCTCCAAATCGGCGCTCTGGACGGCGACCCGAACGCTTGCGCAGGCATTGGCGCCAAACATTCGTGTCAATGCGATCGGCCCCGGGCCGACGCTTGAAAACATCCATCAGAAACCCGGCGAGTTCGCCGCTGAAGCGCAAGCGACGCTGACGCAAAAAGGGTCCAACCCAGCTGAAATAGTCAAAGCCATGCGCTATCTCATTGAGGCCGATAGCGTAACCGGTCAATTGATTGCGAGCGATGGCGGCCAGCACCTGATGTGGCAAACGCCCGACGTAATGCTCTGAGCAATGGATTTTTTATCTGATACGGCAGCGCCAGCGCATCCAAAAGTGATCGAAGCCATCGCCGCAGTGAATGTCGGTACAGCTGCAAGTTATGGCGCCGACGCAGTTTCCGAGCGGGTGCGCGCGACCCTAAAAGAGGTGTTTGAAACGGACGATTTCGACTACTGGATCTGCGCCAGTGGGACGGCATCGAATGCGCTTGCCCTCTCGCTGATTTGCTCACCCACTGGGGCCATTGCCTGCCATGAAGAAGCCCATATCGAGCGCGATGAGCGCGGCGCTCCAGAATTTTTTACCGGCGGCGGAAAGCTCCGCCTTCTCCCAGGTGTCGGCGCAAAAATTGACGAGACCGCGCTGCGCGCGGCGTTGACTGCATCGTATCCAGACTTTGTCCATGAAACACCGTTGGAAGTTCTATCTTTAACCAATTTGACCGAATGCGGCATGGCTTACACGCCCGATGAAATCCTGCACTTCGCCGCGCTCGCACATGCCAAAAATCTGTGCGTTCATCTCGATGGCGCGCGGTTTGCGAATGCTTTGCAGAGCGCCGGCGCAACGCCCGCGGATATGAGCTGGCGCGCGGGCATTGATGTGCTCACGCTCGGCCTTACCAAAACCGGCGCGATCGGGTGCGAGCTGATTATGCTCTTTGGCGCACTGAAACAGCGGATCAGCGATTTGCGCGCACGGGCCAAACGCTCGGGTCATATGCCGCCGAAAATGCGCTTTCTGGCGGCACAAGCAGAGGCGATGTTGCGCGACGGTTTGTGGCTGAGCTTGGCGCAGGACGCCAATCAAAGCGCGCGCGCTTTGGCGAATGCGCTGTGTTCGCAAACGGGGGTCACGCTCGCCTACCCCATCGATGGCAATGAAGTCTTTGTCTCCCTTCCAGCCAGCGTGGAAGCAACGCTTCGCAACGCTGAAGTCAAATTCTATCCATGGCCAGGTGGCTCGCACCGCTTTGTTTGCAATTGGTCGACAACGCCGACCGATATTGAGGCGGTGCGCGCCTTATTCGCCTAGGGCTTTGGCGAGCCAGTTTTGCATAAGCTTTAAAAACCGACCGGTATCCACAGGCGAGGCATCTCGGCCGCCCAAAAGCTGCTGGTGCAGCGTCATCACTAAGATCGGCGAGAGCATCATAAAGGCGGAGGCCCGTCGCTCATTTTCCGTCTCCGGTTTGCCAGGCGTCGCATCCATTTTTAGCGCAACCGCATTCAAAGCCGGATCGAGCAGCATTTCCAAATAAGCCTGCCCGACTTTTTCATCGGCCATGCCTTCAATGATCCCAAACGCATGCGCGCGGGCAAACCCGCCATGGGTCAGGCCGGCTTCCGTGACGCGAAAATACTCCGCAACCGCAGTGGCGGTGTCGGGCGCGCCCGTTGCAATGACGCTCCATAAGGGCACCGCGCGGTCATGGATATGCTTGAGAATGGCAATCACCAGGCCCTGACGGTCTTTAAAATAGTGCCGCAAGGTTGGCTCAGACGCTTTCGCAGCGATCGCAAATTGCCGCAAAGAGGGTCGACGCAAATCGTCATTCAAAGCAAATTCAGAAAGCGTGTCTAACAGCGCTGTCTTTTTGACTTCGAAGTCATGATTTCGAACGCCTGCAGGCCGCGGCATTTCCCCTCCTAGTCTACTGTCTCTGCTTAGGTTGGAGTTCTAGCGTGACCTAGGAAGCATTTGCAACCGTATGCGGAGCAAAGGTTGTTTTTAAGGGTCCTGAACGGGCTGACGACGCGACCGCACGCGTTCGGCAAGGTTAAGGAAGGGCCCGACCACGCGCCCTCCGGTGCGACCGACAGACATCGCTTGTTGAAGCCTGCGATCAATGAAGGCTTGCAATTTGCCCGGATCGTCATGGTCGAGCCAATACAGGATCACGGAGGGGATAACGGCGCTCAGCAAGGCGCGCTTGGTCTGCCGATTATAGTCCGTTACGGTGTCGCCCGCCGCGTCCCAGACGGCATCTGCAATCCGCCAAATGCGTCGGACAGCGCCCGGCGCGCCCCAGGGCGCGAGGCCTTGCCCGGCCGCGCGCCGGACGGCTTTACGATACGGGGAAAGCGCCTCGAGCCAAGTGATCAGGCCATAAGCCACACGCTCATGTGTCCGCCGGTCGGAGAGGTCCTCCGCCACAAGCCTATCGCGCATTTCAGACAGCGCGTTGTCGAAGAATTGGTCCAGCAAATCCTGCACGCCATTGGGCGCTGCGAGCGCCTGCTCGCCTTTTGAAAGGTCTGCCTTTCGAGCCGCCCGCCACATTGCGAGCCGCGTCCAGCCGAGCGTCGGCACAATTGGGAGGAGTGCGGTAAGCCAGCGTTCACGGAGCTTTTGAGAGGGCGTTTTCATATCTGAGTCCGGGTATAGGCAAGGTTCATTGAGCATGTTATAGGCTCGCCTAAGTTCTCGCCCAATAGGGCACAAACGCACATTTTCCCGTTTCTCAATGGAGAGTTGACCATTATTCAAATTACCGTTCGCGACAATAATGTCGAACAAGCCCTGCGCGCGTTGAAGAAAAAGATGCAGCGCGAGGGCCTGTTTCGTGAAATGAAATCTCGCACCTATTTCGAAAAACCTTCGGAAAAGAAAGCCCGTCAGAAAGCCGAGGCCGTCCGCCGCGCCCGCAAACTGGCCCGCAAACGCGCCCAACGCGAAGGCTTGATCTAAGCCGTCACAAGACACCGATGAAAAGCCCCGCGCGTCACGCCGGGGGCTTTTTTGTGTGAGGTCGGTTGGGCTGGGGGCTCCTCAGAGTTTTGTCTGCTTCTGTTAGCCCCTAAGATGCGCGATTACATTCCGCACGTCGTTATCAAAAACCGCTCCATGTTTTCAAGCACCTGAGCTTTATGTTCCGTGCGCCACTTATTGCCTTGGTGCCCCATCAGTTCAAGCGTGATCATTTCACTATCGGGTTGGCGTTCGTCAATTCTGTTGAAGAAGTCCGTGCTATGCCATAGCGGTACGCGCACATCATAATCCCCGTGATAGAGCTGGATCGGTATGTTGATCTTCTCTGTATTGTCCATTGGGTCCATCCCCTTGACGGTTTGACCTTGCACAACGCGCTGGATGCGATTGTCACCCCACTCATTCCCAAGTCGAGTCAGGTTCGCGACGCCTGCGCCTGCGATCGCACACTGATAGGGACTGTCAGGCCGAACCGAAGCCGCGATGGCCGCAAACCCACCGTATGAGTATCCGTGGATGGCGATTTTATCGGCAGGAACAAAACCTTGCTCAACCAACCAAGCGGCTGCGTCATCTTTGTCGTCTTGCATCTTCTGACCCCACTCGGCATCGCCAGCGAGCCAGAGTTCGCGCCCCAGGCCAGCCGATCCGCGATATTGAGGACGCAGAACGATGTAACCGCGCGCAGCGAAATAGGAGACCGAACCCGCATTATCGAAGAGCGCGTAGTCCCGTGCCCAAGGCCCACCATGGGGATGTATGATGGCGCCCTTTGCTTTGCCCGTGATCTTGTTAAAGTTCGGTGGATAAGTCACCAGTGCTGGGATCTGCATGCCATCGCGCGCAGCATAATAGATGAACTCAGTATCCCCCAAAGGCTTATCGCGTAGCCATGGGCGCTCCGATCCAATTACGGCGACTTCAGATTTATTGAGCAGCAAATAATGTTCCGGCGGTCGCGACGCACTGGTGACAGTGAAAAGCACCCGCGCGCGGTCATCGGTATAGGTTGAAATATTCACATTCGCAGCCGGGAACGCGACTTCAAGACCATCTTGGATCGACTTCAGCTCTTCATCGATCCAGAACATTCTCGGAACGTCAGCGCCATAACTGAATCCGAGTATCCGTCCGAAGTCTTCCTCGCGAGAAGAGCGCCGTATCCCTAGAATATTGAAATCAGGATGCGCGAAGAGCGGCTCTTCGCTAAATGTATCGGTTTCAGTATCAAACAAGTGAACGGCCACTTTGTCTGAGAATTTGTCGGTTGCGACAAGATATATCCCCGGCTCATACTCGCCGAGAATGTCCATTGTATAGCGATCCTCGATTTTCGTGGTTAGAGCCGGTTCGAGGGTGATATCGCCATTCTTGCCCGCTAAGCTTTTAAGGGATCGCCACGCGCCATCCTGAAAGTCGAGTTTGAGTTTTGCATAAGGACGGCCGGTCCTGGCGCTAATTTGGAATTGTTCGAACGGACTGCCTTTGTATAAGAATGTTTCTTTACCCGTTGACAGATCATGTCGGAAGTATTTTTCGCCATCCTTGTCTGTCGAGCGATTGAGAATAATGTCCGTTGGGTGAAGCGGTAAAGTGGTCGCAATCTGCGTTTGGCCGACGAGTTCAAAGCATCGGAGCGTATCCTTTCCCGCTCCAACTTCTGCACGGCCATCCGGGAGTTCGTCTATTTTTGTGATGCGTTCATTGCCGATATAGACTTTCTCAAGGTACTTCTTGGTCAGCCCAGTGACATTGCCTTCGCCGCATCCGCGGAGCTCGCCCTGATAGGCTTGCGTTGTAAACCAGAGTGAATTGCGCTGTTTCAGCGCCCGCGCGGCGAAGAAATCGGTTC
>JBCCXW010000121.1:0-10804 GCA_039191105.1 Pseudomonadota bacterium | reverse complement strand
GTTGCCCAACAAGATCGCGCCAATGAGACGCTCGCGATCTGAGATCAATCGATTCACCAGGCTGGCGCGTTTGTCGCCATCTTTTTCCAATTGGTGCATCCGCGCGCGACTGGCGGCCGTGAGTGCGGTTTCGGAACCGGAAAAAAATCCGGACATGCTAATTAAGACCAGGATGGTCAGAATGGTGCCGATAATCATCAGCTTTTTTGCAGCTCCTCTTGTAGAAACAGGTCAACATCAGACAAATCGGCATCTGGGTAAATGAATGCCCCGCCCAGGCCTTTTGCCAGTATCAAAGGCACGCGCCCGGCACGCACCTTTTTGTCCTGGCGCATCGCTTCGACCAAGACATCGCTCTTATAGGGGCCGCCCGGCAGCGCCCCGAGATTCGCCGTCAGTCCGGCCTCAGATATTAGATTTGCCGCGCGACCAGCATCTTCGTCCGTCATAAGGCCGAGCCGCGCAGAATAGCGCAGCGCCAATACCATACCGGTCGCAACCGCTTCGCCATGCAACAGGTTTGGTTGATAGCCATTGGCGGCCTCAAGCGCGTGTCCAAACGTATGGCCGAGATTGAGCAGCGCCCGCACGCCTCCTTCGCGTTCATCTTCGGCGACGATCGCCGCTTTGGCTCGGCACGAAACCGCAACCGCTTCGGCAATCGCATCAGGCTTGAGGGCGAGCACATCCTGGCCGTATTGGGCCAGCCAATCGACAAAAGAGCGGTCATTGATCAGCCCATACTTCACGATCTCAGCATACCCGGCTTGGCGCTCTCGATCGGGCAGTGTGGACAAGACGCCCGTATCGGCAAGGACGAGGCGCGGTTGATAAAAGACCCCGACCAAGTTCTTACCATGCGGACTGTTCACCGCGGTTTTGCCGCCGACGGAACTATCGACCTGCGCCAGCAATGTCGTTGGCACTTGAACAAATGGCATACCGCGCTTCAGAAGCGCCGCCGCGAGTCCGGCCAAGTCACCGATCACGCCGCCGCCAAAAGCAATCAACAGATCATCGCGCCCGGCCCCTTGCGATAGGAGCCAGTCTAAAGTTTGACCCAGCAAAGCCCAACTTTTGGTCCGCTCGCCTGATGGCAGGACCGTCTCGGTGACCTCAATTTCGTGCTGGTTTAAACCATCTCTCAGGCGCGTCCCGTGCAGGGCCCAAACCGTTTCGTCACTGATCACAAAGACCCGCTTTTGTTTCAGCAGGGGCGTCACATAGCGTCCCGCATCCGCCAGCAGACCGGCGCCGATCAATATGTCATAGCTCCGCGCGTCCAGCGCGACGCGAACTTTGGTCGGTTCGGTTATGATTGCGGCGTCCATGTCTCCAGGGCCTTGATGATCGATGTGACCGTTTTCGAATGCGGTCCATCTTGACTGTGAACGGTTAGATCCGCGAGCTCATATATGGGACGGCGCTGGTCAAACAAGTTCGCCAGCACTTCTTTGGCATCCGGACGATGCAGGAGCGGCCTATGATTTCGCCGTGAGACTCGTTTCCACAAGGTTTCGAGATCGGCATTCAGCCAAATCGTAATCGCTTTTTCTCGCATCAAGGCGCGAGTGTCTGCATTCAGATAAGCACCACCGCCGGTCGCCAGGACGTGCGGCGGCTGCTCAAGCAAACGCTTCAAAACGCGATGTTCCCCACGCCGAAACTCTTGTTCGCCGTGCAAAGCAAAAATATCAGCCACAGATAACCCCGCAGCGCGTTCGATTTCATTGTCGCTATCGTAAAATGCGCGGCCCAGCCGATCTGCCAGACGGCGCCCAACCGTCGACTTTCCAGCCCCCATCAATCCGACCAGAGCCACAGTACGGCCTGCCCAAGCCGCCTCATTTCTGTCAGTTTTCAGGGTACTAGTTCGGTTTTCAGCCATGGTCTTTTCGGGTCTACCCAACCTGTCCTATACAGACGAAGCGGTTCCGGCAATCTTTGACCATCGCGAAACCATGCGAAAGGCGAAAATCCCCATGCGCAAATGGCTTATCATCTTGCTCCTCCTTGTCGGCGCGGTCATCGGCGCGCTTTGGTGGCTTGGAAACTCGGCCAACGCCCACAAGCCAGAGCCCGGCGAAGTGCGGATGGAGATCGAGCATGTCTTATAGGGCGCTGCTCTCAGCCATCGCCCTGTCCGTATTTGGATTTGGCGGCGTCGCCAGCGCACAAATTGAGTCCGATAGCCTCGACGATATCAGCGCCTGGGGGCAGCGTTTCTTGGCATCGGGCGAGCCTGAGTTTCCAACCAGCCTTTGGCGCAATTCAAATGATGAAGTGCTCCTGGCTTTGCTGCAATCTGTTCAGACAGATGCACTCGGTCCGGCTGAACGGCGACTGCTGCGCCGGCTGGTCCTATCGCCAGCGGCCCGTCCGAGCGGCGATCTGGCCGAAGCGATGCTGGTCGAGCGCGCACGCCTGATCCTGGAGCTGGGCGAATCGCGCGCCGCGGCGGCGCTGGCGGCGCAGCTCGAGCCCGGTGCGCTCCTATCAGATACCGAAGCCAGAGCGGTCGATATCGACCTGGCGGGCGGACAAGAAGCAACCGCCTGCGGGGCCTTAAATGGTCCAATCAAAGACGGTGAGTATTGGATGAAGCTGCGCGCCGTCTGCGCTGCCTTGCAAGACAACTTTTCTGGCGCCCAGTTGGCGATCGAATTCGCCACCGGCCAAGGGGTCAATGATGCTTGGTTGGTGGAAGCGATTTTTGCCGCTTCGGGCGACGCACCAGATCCGCCGCCAGCCCGGTTTGATACGGGACTGAGCATCGCTTTGTCTTTGAAAGCGGGACTTGATGCCTCGGATGCCGTCGTCGAAGCGCCGCTCCCAGATCTTGCCGCAGCCGCGGCGCGACATCCTGCGCTGCCGCTGCGGTTACGCGCCGATTTCGCGAAAACGGCCGCCGCGTTCGATCGCATCGATTCGGACACCCGGCGCAATATCGTGCTGAGCCAATTCGAGGACGCAACCTACGAACCGCGATCGGCGCTCGAACAAGCCCTGAAGAGCCTCAATGACCCATTGACCGGCAACCAGCAGCGCATGCAAGACGTCGCCATCGCTTTAGACGAAGCTGCGGCCTTTGATCCCTTTACCTATCGCAGCACGGCGCGCCTGTTTGTGTCTGATCTTGCTGGGTTTCAGCAGACACGGATCTCGCAACCCTTTGCGCTTGGATTTGCGCGGGCCGCAATGATTGCCGATGATCCGGACTTAGCCATGATGTGGCTGTCGGCGCTGGAACCCGAGATTGATCCGCCCGCCGACCCGGCGCCTGAAGAGATGGATATCGTGGATTTGGTTTCCGGCCCTGATCCCGGCGCGGCCGAGGATGCGTCAGAGCCGGCGCCCGAGCCGGAAATCGCCGTCTTGGAGCCGGTCGATCCCTATCCAATGGCGCTGCTTGAAGCAGTGGCGGTGTTGCACAAAGGCGATGTGACCGCTGCCCAGCGTCAAGACATTGAACGTCGATTGATCGACGCGACCAGCTCTATCGCGCGCGAGGAACAGGTCGCCACGACTCTGAACGCATGGACCGGGTTTGGGATCCCGATCTCAGCGATTGGCCGCGACTTCATTGTCCAGGTTGCCGATCGGGGTGAGCGCCTCGCCCAGGGCTCAGTCACCAGTCTCAAAGCAGCGGTCTTGGCCGACGCCATCGCAGAAACGGGTCTGAGTGTACTGGTCTCAACGAATGGCGATGCGGAGCGGTTGGCGGCGATCGATCAATCGATCCTGTTCGCGGCCCTTATTGCCCTCGACACTGAAGATATCGCCCGCGAACTGGCGGTCGAATCAACGCAATTCTGGCGAGATGTTGAATGATCCGCGCTGGCGTGATTCTCGCCCTAGGCCTTGGCCTATCGGCTTGCGCAACGGATCGCGATACGCCATCCACCCGGCCGCCGCCCGGTTCAAATGAAATGCTGCGCGCGCCGGTGACCGTGTCGGAAGACCTTGAAGTGATCATCTCTGATGTGGTTATCCCGCCGGGCGCGGCTGTGCCGCGCCATTTCCATCCCGGCGAAGAATTTTTGTATGTGATCGAAGGCTCGGCTGTGCATGTCGAAGCCGGCAAACCGGATCAGATCCTGAGCGCAGGTGATGCCTATGTGATCCCGCCCGAAGCCGAGCATGCGCCGCGCGGCGGCCCCGACGGAGCGCGAGCAATTGTCTTTCGCGTGCATAAACAAGGCCTTCCTGAACGCATCAATGTCGGCGATGCGGGCCCGATCCCTGATCAACAAGCGCTCGACCTGCGCTTAAGTGCGCCGGAGATTGCGAACCTTAAGGTCACGACGGAAGCACGCAGTGACGTGCATTGCCACGCCATGGCGCAGCGCGCGACCCTTTGCGAAGGGGCCGGCGGGCGCGAACTTTTTAGTTTCACCGAGACCGGCCATATGGCGCATCCAACGGCCTTATTTCGGGGGTTTGTCGTCAATGCGGAGGGTGTCCCCGAGCTGCAGGAGCGCGGATGGTCAGCTGCCACGCCTGACGCAGCGCAAGCGTTTTTTCGCTCAATAACGCGATGGCCGCGCACCCGCACCAACGATTAACGCGCCGCCACCAAGGCCTCGTGCGGCACCAAGTCACCGTCATAAAGCGCGCGCCCAAGGATCGCCCCCGCGATGGCGCGGTCACCGCGATGCTGGCGCAAATTGTGAATGTCTTGAACGCTCGCGACACCGCCGCTGGCAATCACCGGAATTGACACCGCGTCCGCGATCTCGCCGGTAAACGCGATATTGACGCCGGTTTTCATCCCGTCGCGCGCGATATCCGTAACGATCAATGCGGCAACCCCACAGCCCTCAAACACTTTCGCAAGTTCAACCGCCGCCATGTCCGATGTTTCGGCCCAACCTTCGACCGCTACCTTGCCGTTCTTGGCATCAATGCCAACCGCGATCCGCTCAGGCAGCGCCCGCGCCGCGGACTTAACCAAGTCAGGATCTCGCAAAGCGGCAGTCCCCAGAATCACCCGCGATACCCCAGCCTCGAGCCAGTCATCAATCTGCGCGCGGGAACGAATCCCGCCGCCGAGCTGAACCGGAACCTCAGTCGCACCCAAAATTGCGCCAACGGCGGCTGTGTTGGCGCTTTCGCCGTCAAAGGCACCGTTCAGATCCACAAGGTGCAGATTCTCAAATCCTGCCGCCTGAAACTGCGCCGCTTGGTCGGCGGGGTCGGAATTGTAGTGCGTCGCTTGATCCATCTCGCCCCGTCGCAAGCGCACACAATGGCCGTCTTTCAAATCAATGGCTGGATAGAGCTTAATTGTCATTTTGGCTCCCAAAGCACAAAATTCGCCAGCATCTTCAACCCGACCCGTTGGCTCTTTTCTGGATGGAATTGGGTTGCGAAAATATTGTCGCGGGCGACCGCCGCAATCATCGGTTCGCCATAATGGGTCATCGCCGCGATGTCCGACCCCGCGGGATTGCGATAGGCATAAGAGTGCGTGAAATAGACATGCGGATCGTCGCCGAGATCTCGCAGAATAGCGTGATCCTGGGCATTTGTGATGGCGTTCCATCCAACGTGCGGCACCGCAAGATCGCCGCCCGGCGTAATCCGATCAATATCTCCCGGCACCCAGCCCAGCCCTGGCGTTTCGCCGTCTTCTAAGCCGCGGGTCGCCAATAGCTGCTGACCGACACAGATGCCAAAAAACGGCACACCACGCTGGCGCACGGCCTCCGTGAGGGCGTCAACCAAGCCATCATGGCGGCGCAAATTCTCAGCGCAATCCGCGAAGTGGCCGACCCCTGGCAGGACGATGCGGTCAGCATAAGCAATCGCGCTCGGGTCTGCTGTGATCCGCACTTCGCGGGTTTTTTTGGCTTGATTGGCGGCAACGCGCAGCGCCCTTGCAGCGCTGTGCAGATTGCCGGATCCATAATCAATCAAAGCGATCGTCTTCATCGCCGCGGCCTTAACTGACCGAACGGCCAAGGGAAAGAAAAAACGGCATCGCAAAGCGCGCCTGGCGCGACGATAGTCTGGCCAGACCAAGCATAGACTGGCAGAGAAGCCAGTAATCAACAGATCATAATTTTGGAGACCGTCTCAATGTCTTTGCCCGATACCTATACGCAAATGCTGTCCACTTTGCGCGAAGATGGGACGCTCCAGCTGGCGCTTGTCGAAAAACCCATGCCGGAGCTCAAAGCCGGACAGATCTTAGTGAAAGTGGAAGCGACACCGATCAATCCTTCCGATCATGGGGTGATGTTTGGGTGGGCCAATATGGCCGCGGCGCAATCAACCGGATCGGGCAAAGATACCGTGCTGACCGCGCCGGTCCCGGAGCAAGGGATGCGGATGATGAAGGCGCGGATCGGACAACCGCTTCCGGTTGGCAATGAAGGGGCAGGGACCGTGGTTGCAGCGGGTGACGGCGATTATGCACAAAGTCTGATTGGCCGCACCGTGGCGGTCATGGGCGGGGGTATGTATGGCGAGTATCGCGCCGTCGACGCAGTGATGGCGCTGCCCCTGCACGATGGCAATACCGCCAAGGAAGGCGCATCAAGCTTTGTGAACCCGCTTACGGCTCTGTGCTTTCTGGAAACCATGCGGATGGAAGACCATACGGCAATTGTCCACACGGCTGCGGCCTCAAATCTTGGCCAAATGCTGAACCGAATCTGCCAAGCAGACGGCGTCGATTTGGTCAATATTGTTCGCAAGCCCGAACAAGAAGCCATCCTGCAAGATCTCGGCGCGAAATACATCGTCAATTCGAGCAAAGACAGCTTCATCTCGGATTTGATCGATGCCATCCATGAAACGGGCGCGACGCTTGGGTTTGATGCCACCGGCGGCGGCAAATTGGCGTCGGACATTCTCATCGCGATGGAAGGCGCTGCGGCGCGCACCCCGGGTGCCTATAGCATTTACGGGTCGGTGAAACACAAACAGGTTTATCTCTATGGCGGACTAGATACCTCGCCGACAACGCTCAGCCGGGGCTATGGCATGGCCTGGGGTGTGGGCGGCTGGTTATTGCCAAACTTCCTGGCGAAAGCCGGGCAGGAGGTTGCCATGCGCTTACGCCAGCGCGTGGCCGACGAGCTGACGACGACATTTGCCAGCCATTACACCGATGAACTGTCCTTGGTCGACGCCTTACAAGCCGGTACTGTGGCGAAGTATAATGCGAAAACTACAGGTCAAAAGTATCTGATCAATCCCCATAAAGGGCTTTAGAGGCTGCCTTTGGTGCTGGCCGCAGCGCCCGCCAATTTCGGATCCGGGGCCACCGCCATGCGTAAGGCCCGGGCGACAGCCTTGAAACAGCTCTCGGCAATATGGTGGTTATTGTCACCGTAAAGGGTCTCAATGTGCAGGCACATACCGCCATTCCCGGCCAGCGCTTGGAAGAACTCTTTGAACAGTTCAGTGTCCATATCGCCGATTCTGTCGCGGTCGAAATGCACTTTCCAAATGAAATAGGGGCGCCGGCATAAATCGATCGCAGCGCGGCTGAGGGTTTCGTCCATCGGCAGATAAGCATGGCCATAACGCGTAATACCCGAGAAATCGTCCAAAGCCGATTTGATCGCCTGGCCGATGACAATGCCGGTATCTTCGACCGTATGATGCCCATCAATGTGCAAGTCACCTTTGGTTTTGACCGTCATATCGATGAATGAATGACGCCCAAGCGCATCCAGCATGTGATCAAAAAAGCCAATCCCGGTGGCAATATCGGTTTTGCCCGTGCCATCCAGATTGACGGTCACAGTGATATCTGTCTCTTTCGTCTGACGCGAGATCGTTGCGGTTCTATCAGTCATGTGTCGCCAAATAGGGTTTAATGTCGGCGTCGACTAGCACAGATCTGTTCACGACTCCCTAAACAATTGCGGTCACAACAGACTCAGAGGGATGAGTTGGGTTAAGAAGGCAGCTGCGTTGAAACCGATTCGAACACTTTCCAGATCACTGGCGCGGGCCAGCTTCGCGAACGTGTTATCCCTTGCCGCGTTCTTGCTCGGCCTGCTCTTATCAATTGTATTTACGGCGTTTTATTTCAATCAATCCTGGAATACGTATCAGGTCAGCGCTTATGAAAGCGGCGCGCAAGTCGCGCAAATCTTGAGCGCGGAGATCATCCGTGATGGTGGCGCTAGCATCGCCGCGGCCCTGGACAGTTCGCTCGAAAATCGCGCCCTGGTCCTCGGTCCGGACGGCGAGCCTATGTTTGGCGGTTTAGATGCTGTTCTAGAACGGCGCGCGATTGCGCTCCCGCTGACCCATCAAGGTCAATCGATCGGCACCCTGATTTATGCGCCGAGTTTTGAGTATGCACCGCCAATCGCGTTCTGGATGGCCGCAAGCATTTGTTTGGGGGTTTCATTCATATCGGCGTTGATCATGCGGTCTTTTGCCCAAACGGTTGTCGGCTATGTCGGGCAGGTTACGCGCTTGATCGGAGACTATAGTCTGTCCGGGACCGGGCAGCACAAAGTCTCGAAATTTGCCTTTTCCGAGTTTCGCCAATTGGCCCTCGCGACGACGCGCACAACGCGCCGCGTGTCAAAGGAAATTGACTTTCTCCGCGCCTCGGCCAGGCTCGATGAGCGGACGGGTCTGCTAAACGAACCGGCCTTTCACCAAGAAGTGAAAGACGCGATTCATACGCTCGATCCGACCGCCCAGGCGGTGTTGATCACGATTGAAATCCAGGCCCAAAACCCAAACCCTGACGCGCCAAGCATGCATTTAAGCACCGATGCCTATATCGAAGTGGCGCAACGCCTGCGGACATTTACGACACAAGCTGCAATGAAACACGGTCATCAGGCCCAGGACTGGATCCTCGGCAGCCTGTTTTCTGAGCAATTCGCATTGCTGATCAAAGGCGCGGCGACCCGCGATGATGTGGCAACGATTATCCGCGAACTGCTTGGCGAGTTCCGCGTGCCCTTGAGCGTCAATGAGCAAATGATCCAAGTCGTGTTAAGCGGCAGCATTGTCCTCGTGCCGCAAGACGGCGATGTGCTGGGCAAAGTGTTAGAGCGCGCCCAAGCCACGCTCGAAGACTTAAAACGCAAATCGCGCACCGGCTTTGCATTCTACACGCCAAAGCTGGAACGCCAGCGCGATGCGAAAATCAAGCTCGAAACAGAATTGCGACAGGCCGTCGCCGAAGACCGGTTTGTGCCACTTTTCCAGCCTAAAATTGATCTTAAAACCGGTCTCATCTCGGGGTGCGAGGCCTTGGCGAGATGGCAGCTGGAAAATGGCCGCTTGGTCTCACCATCGGTGTTTATTGAACTGGCAGAAGAGTCTGGCCTGATCAGTAAAATCGGCGACCAGATCATGCACAAATCCTGTGAGGCTGCTGCGCAATGGGCACGCCAGGGGCATAAGATCAATCTTGCGGTGAATGTCTCGCCGCGCCAATTTGAAGATGAGCACCTTGCAGAAACCATCTTGGATGCGCTGGCACGCTCTGGCTTATCGCCGCGCCATTTGGAAATTGAGATCACCGAAAGCTTGGCGATCCAACAGCCCGAACGCGTTCGCGCCGTGCTTGAACCGCTGCGCCGCCTCGGCATCAAACTCGCCATGGACGATTTTGGGACGGGTCATTCAAACTTAGCCGTGTTGACTCAAATCGATTTTGACGTGTTCAAAATTGACCGCCAATTCCTGACCGGGACCCCCCATGACGAGCAGTCGAATGCGATTGTTGATATGATCCTCTCCATGGCCAACTCGTTGGAGATGACCATTGTCGGTGAGGGGATTGAAACGGATGAGCAAGCGACCTTCCTGAAAAGTCGCAAGTGCGATATCGGCCAAGGCTTTCTATACAGCCCGCCAGTCTCGGCAGAAGCCTTTGAAAAGATGCTGAAAACACAACCGTTTGCGAACAGCAAACTGTCCGCCTAGACCGCTCATTTTGGCGTCAGGGCTTGTCATTCTCAGATTTTACCGCCATTTAGAGTTTTATGATAAACGATAAATCCTCGGCCACCTCGGATTGGCACGGAACGACGATTCTCGCTGTGCGGACTGAGACCCAGGTCGCGATGTTGAGCGACGGTCAGGTCTCGATGGGTCAGACCGTTATGAAGGGCAATGCCCGGAAAGTTCGGCGGATCGGTGGCGGGGACATTCTCGCTGGCTTCGCGGGCGCGACGGCAGATGCGTTTACGCTGTTTGAGCGTTTGGAACAAAAACTGGAACGCTTCCCCAGCCAATTGCAGCGCGCAGCGGTCGAACTTGCGAAAGACTGGCGCACAGAACGTCACCTGCAGAAGCTCGAAGCGATGCTTATCGTCGCCGACAAAGCGACGACATTGGTGATTACCGGCGCGGGAGATGTTCTAGAGCCGGAATACCCGGTCGTCGCCGTTGGATCAGGCGGTAATTATGCGCTTTCGGCCGCTCGAGCCCTCATCGATTACGAAACCGACGCCGAAACCCTTGGGCGCAAGGCGATGGAAATTGCGGCCGATATCTGCGTTTACACAAATGCGCATTTCACCCTTGAGGTGCTTGATGTTTGATCGGACAGACCTGCGCGCAGCGGTCGGCGCAAACATTCTCAGCGCTGAGCAGGCAGCGCGATTTGAAGCTTTCTTACTCTCGCGCAAAGATGATGGGGTGACGCCGGAACAAGTCGGCCAGGAGAATTTGCGGTTCCTCGGAAATTTCAATGACATCTTTATTACGCTGGGGCTGGGCATCCTCTTTGTCGGTGTGATTGCGCTTGTCGGCACGTTTTCCGCCCCCGCCATGGCCTCCGGCAGTCTCATGGCAGGCGTGCTATTCTCGC
>JBCCXW010000120.1:0-10869 GCA_039191105.1 Pseudomonadota bacterium | reverse complement strand
GCGATCCCAAAAGAGCTTCTACCCGTCGTCGATCGGCCTGCTTTGCAATATGTCGTTGATGAGGCTGTAGAAGCCGGGATCGAACATATCGTCTTTGTCACGGGACGCGGAAAGTCGGCGATCGAAGACTATTTTGACCTTGCCTTTGAGCTGGAGGCAAACCTGAGCTCCAAACCCAGCAAAGCGGCAATTCTTGAACAGGTTGAGAGCACACGATTGCCGGCAGGCGGTGCCAGTTTTACGCGGCAGCAAGAAGCGCTTGGCCTCGGCCATGCGATTTGGTGCGCGCGCGATATCATCGGCAATGAACCGTTCGCGATCTTACTTCCTGATGTCATCGTCAAAGCGGAAAAGTCCTGTTTGGCGCAAATGGTCGAGGCCTTTGATCGGGTTGGGGGAAATATCATCGCTGTCGACCCGGTGCCCGAGGATCGCGTTTCCGCATATGGCGTCATTGCACCGAAAGGGGAGCGTGACGGGCGCCTGATTGAAATGAGCGGCATGGTTGAAAAGCCACCCCGCGAGGAAGCACCGTCCAATCTGGCGATCACCGGGCGCTATATTTTGCAGCCCGAAGTCTTTGCCCTGTTATCAGACCAAGGCGCGGGCGCGGGCGGGGAAATCCAATTGACCGACTCCATGGCGCGTTTGATGGAGATGCAGAGCTTCTATGCCTATGAGTTCGAGGGCACACCTTATGATTGTGGCTCCAAGCTCGGATATTTTGAGGCGGTTCTCGCGCACGCGTTGGCACATCCCGAGATTTCGGACGGGGCGAGAGCCTTGATCTCTAAGCTCTGAGTTGACGATGCGGGATCGGAGCGGTAGCGCCAGCATATGGACCTGCTATTACCGACCCATACCGATGTCATGGCCGCCGCAAAGCGGATCAAGGACTATGTTCCATCGACGCCGATCTTACGGTCCGAAACGCTCGATCAAATCGCTGGCGCGAAACTGATCATCAAAGCGGAGTGTTTGCAGCAAACCGGCAGTTTTAAATTGCGCGGCGCGACCAATAGATTGCTGCAGATCCCGGACGACCGGCGGTCGAGCGGTGTGGTCGCGTTTTCCTCGGGAAATCATGCCCAAGGCGTGGCGCGCGCCGCGCGGTTGCTCGATATACCGGCCCTCATCGTGATGCCGAAAGATGCGCCGGAAGTGAAAATTGAAGGGGTCGAGTCAGACGGCGCGGAAGTCCATCTTTACGACCGTGAGACCGAGAACCGCGAAACGATCGCCGCACGATACGCTGAGGAACGCGGCGCGGTCTTGGTGCCGAGTTATGACGATCCGATGATCATCGCCGGGCAGGGAACATGCGGTTTGGAATTCGCCAAACAAGCCGATGCGGCAGGGGAGCGTTTAGATCACCTGATCTGCTGCACCGGTGGCGGCGGCTTGATCTCCGGCATTTGTCTGGCGCTTACCGAGACCAGCCCCGCCACCCGCATCTGGACGTCTGAACCCGAGGGCCATGAAGATTGGCATCGCTCTTTGGAAGCCGGAACGATCAAATCGAATATGCCGGGAACGCGCTCTGTCTGCGATGCGATTTTGACCCCGCAACCTGGTGCAATCACTTGGGCGATTGGATCGCGCTATCTGTCGGGATCCCTTGTGGTGACCGATCAACACGCATTCGAGGCGATGCGTTTGGCGTTTCGCCAGCTCCACCTCGTGGTCGAACCTGGCGGCGCGGTCGCGCTCGCCGCGGCACTGTTCCGGTTGCCAGAGCACATCAAAGGCAAAACGGTCGGCGTGGTTTTGACGGGCGGAAATGTGGATCCGCGCCTGTTTGCCGACGTCTTAACCCGGTCGGTCTAACTCTCTTTCAGCAAGCGCGCTTTTTGCCTTTGCCAATCGCGCTTCGCCGATGTTTCGCGCTTATCGTGCGATTTTTTACCCGTCGCGACACCGATAAGGAGCTTGGCGAGCCCGCGTTCATTGAAATAGAGTTTGAGAGGAACGATGGTTCGACCCGCCCGCTCTATGGCTTGAGCCAAGCGGGTTCGTTCGCGTTTCGAGACCAGCAATTTGCGTTTTCGCCGCGGCGCATGATTAAAACGATTTGCACCTTCATAGATCGGGATGTCGGCATTGATCAACCAGAGTTCATTGTCTTCGACAGAGGCATAGCTTTCCGCGATATTGGCTTTGCCATTTCGCAGCGACTTGACCTCGCTGCCCGTCAGCATCAGGCCCGCTTCAAGTGTATCTTCGACCGAATAATCAAATCGGGCGCGCCGATTCTCAGCGACGAGGCCATCTGTTCGGCCTTTGGTTTGGGACTTTTTCGCCATTGAATCAGCTCAGTCCCGCGCGATTGAGCGCAGCATCTATGCGGGCGCGTATTTCGCTGTTAGGCCCTTTGATCGGCAATCTGACCTCGTCGGTGCATATGCCTTGCTTGGCCAGCACATATTTCGCTGGACCGGGCGAGGGGGCGAGGAACATGGCGCGGTGCAGGTGAATCAGACGTTGATCCAATATGCGGGCGGCGGTGAGATCTCCGTCATCGAAGGCCTGATGCATTTGCGCACACAGATCCGGTGCCACATTCGCCGTCACCGAGATACATCCTGCACCGCCCATCGCTCTATGACCGAGACTGGATGGATCCTCCCCCGAAAGCTGTGTGAACTGCTGGCCAGCGGTGAGTGATGCTTGCAGAGACACGCGGCCAAGATCATTGCTCGCATCTTTGATCCCGACCACATTTGGCAATTCGGCCAGTTTGGCCACGGTTTTAGGCGCTAAATCACACGCCGTTCGCGATGGAACATTGTAGAGCAAAATTGGCAGCGGCACGGCGTCATTGATCGCGCGGAAATGCGCCTCAAGGCCAGCTTGATCGGGCTTGTTGTAATAAGGGCAAATCACCAAAGCGGCATCAGCCCCAACGGTTTTGGCGTGTTCGACCAGCTCAATCGCTTCGCGGGTGGAGTTGGATCCGGCACCGGCAATCACCGGCACGCGTCCGGCCGCGACTTGGATGCACTGTTCCACGACTTGGCGATGTTCGGTATGAGAGAGGGTCGCCGATTCGCCCGTCGTTCCGCAGGGTACGAGGGCTGCAGACCCGGATGCGATTTGATGTTCTATCAGGTTCGCGAACGCGTCTCGATCTATGGCCCCATTCTTGAATGGGGTCACGAGTGCTGGGATGGAACCATGAAACATCTGTCAGATACACACTTTTGGTTTGAACCTGGCCTTAAACTGCCAGAGTTTGGTCATATACGGCCTATAAACCGGAATCGGAATGTATCAACGGTATGGAAGCTGAGGAAATTTAACGAAAAGATGCCTGCTCGATTCATCCGCCTTGCTGTATTGGCCACATGTCTCGCGGTCCAAACGCCATTGATCGGCGCGGCACAATTGCCGACGGCGCCAAGCTTGAAGCCCGATTTGATTGCGGCGTCAGAAGTCCTCTCGACAACAGATGCAGACGTCTTAAGGCGGGGGTTGCGTGCCGTCGATGAGGGTGCGTGGTCTGAAGTTCGCCGCGCCGAAGCACAAGTGCGTAATGAAACAGCGAAGGACATTCTCACCTGGTACCGGGCGCGCCGGGATCTCAGAATGTCTTTTTCGGAGATTGATCGCGCACTGACCCGGTTGGCGGGGTGGCCTGACATCGCAGCGATCCGCGTGCGCGCCGAAGAAGTGCTCGAACTCTCGGCCTTGGATCCGGCGGCCCGCATCGCCTGGTTTGAATCGCATGATGGCGCGCGCAGCGGCGTCGGCCATATTACCTATGCGCGCGCGCTCGAAGCGGTCGGGCGCGAGGAAGACGCGCTGCGCGAAGTTCGGGCAGCCTGGCACGGGCGTACCCTGACCGAAGATGTCAGCAAACGCACTTATGCCAAGTATAAAGACCAGCTGACGCAAAACGATCACCGCAAGCGGGCCGACTTTCTATTATGGACGCGCCAAACCACTGCGGCGAACCGGATGCGGTCGCTGTTAACGCCAGATTGGCGCGTACTGGTAGACGCTCGTATCAAACTCATTCGTCGGGCGCGCGGGGTCGATGCCGCCGTGGACGCGGTCTCCCGAGACCTTCAGAGTCATCCCGGCCTGCTATTCGACCGGGCGGAGTGGCGACGTCGCGCGCGGATGCGCGATCGGCTCGCGCCATTGCTGCGTCAGATTGACGGCGAAGACGTTCCAATTGCGGGGCGGGGCCGGCTTTGGGATGCCCGTCATCCTCTGGTGCGGGTTGCCCTCAGAGATGGCGACTGGCGATTGGCCTATGAGCTTTCTGCACCGCATGGGCTGGAGCGTGGCCGCGATTTTGCCGAGGCGGAGTGGATGGCCGGATGGATCGCGCTGCGGCACCTGAATGACCCGCTCTTGGCGCTCGATCACTTCAACACGCTCAAACAAGGCGTAACAACGCCGATCAGCCTATCGCGAGCCCTCTATTGGATTGGACGCTCGCACGAAGCCTTAGGCGAAACGGACGCTGCAACCACATCTTACGCGGCAGCATCGACCTATCGGTTCTCTTATTATGGGCAGCTGGCGGCTGAAAAATCTCTACAGGGCACGATCCAACTCAGCGTTGACTATGCGATTACCGAACAAGATCGTGACGCGTTTAACCGCCGCGATTTGGTCAAAGCCATGCGTTTGTTCGCCGAAAATGGTTGGGAGACCTCATTTCGGAAGTTCGCGTATCACCTAGATGATCAATTATCGCGCCCACAGGACTTTGAATTGCTCGCAGAGCTTGGGCGCGAATACCATTTTGCCGATATCGGTGTGCGCGGCGCGAAAGCGGGTTTGGCAAAAGGGGTTGTTGCGCCAGACGCGGCATTCCCGCTCGTGGAGTATCCGCTGCTGCGCGAACCGCAAGTCGAGCGCTCGCTGATGCTGGCTTTGTCCCGGCAAGAGAGCGAAATGAATCCGGCCGCGATTAGCCACGCAAATGCTCGTGGCTTAATGCAATTTGTTCCCAGTACCGCGCGCTTAGAAGCCCGCCGCCAAGGACTGCCCTTCCGAACCAGCTGGCTGACGGACGATCCAGGTTACAATATGACTTTGGGCGGCGCACATCTCGATACGCTACTGCGCCAGTTTAATGGCAGCTATATCATGACTGCCGCGGCCTACAATGCTGGTGCATCGAGACCTCAGCGCTGGATCGGGGAGTATGGCGATCCACGCGCGGGTGAGATTGATCCGGTTGACTGGGTTGAGTTCATCCCGTTCAGCGAAACGCGCAATTATGTCCAGCGGGTTCTGGAAAACACGCAAGTCTATCGCCACCGACTGACCGGTGAGCCTGAAGACATTCGACTGAGCGAAGACCTCGAACGCGGGCGATTTGGCGAAAACTAAGTCGCTTCGCTCTCAACGAGCGCCCCGAAGAAGCTGATCATCTCGTCTGAATTCCAAATCGGTGAATTGTCTTTTGGAATCGGGAGCCCTTGGAAGTATCCGTAAGGAATTCCGCCAGGTGCGAACACGATATTGTGGGGATAGCTAAAAGACGTCTCAATGGACATGCTGCCTGCCGCCATGGCGTTTTTGATATCCGCGCCAGCGACGGTGGCATTGGTCAGTACGTCGATGCCTTTTTCGATAAGGAACGCTTCTACCGACCCCGGCGTATCCTTACCCAATGGATCGGCATTCAGCGCAATGAGAGAGACGCCGACCTCCTCCAATCGCGTGCTCGCATTGTTCATGTCTGGGAGTTCATGGATGCACGGCGCACACCACGTCGCCCAATAGTTGAGAACGACCCAATTATGTTTCTCCGCGTCAAGCATGGCTTGAATGGCTGGATCTTCCAGGACGGGCCAGCCATGGCCGTCTTCGGGTTCGAAAAAGGCCACCTCAAATGGAAACTCGGGCACGCCGTCCGGTAAACTGACCATCGATCGCGCCGCCGCAGCCGCGCGCATTTTGGCCAGTGTTTCTTCTTTCATTTTCTCTTGCTGGACGATTTGCGCAATAAACGCCTCATCAGCGAACTTGGCTTCAAGCTCGTCTGGCATGCTCGACAAATCGTAGTAGCCGTCTGGAATGATTTCCACGATTTCCGGTTCAACGCCCTGTGATGTCACACCCCACATGGCGCCGGCGCCGAGTAGAACGCCGCCGACTGCACCGATCAATAGTTTCACAGCAACCTCAATGTTTAGATGTATTAAATCATTTCAAGTTTACGAGTTGGGTCAATATAAAAATCTTTAATAGTCTAAGCATCTGCTTTTTTGCGTTTGGAGCGTGAATTTTTACTGGCTTTTTTCTTGTTGGCGCGTTTTGGTTTTGTGTCGCTTTGTTTTGCGCTCGCCTGCCTCTCGTCTTGGCGTTTAAACGTTTCAGCGAGGAATTTGCCGGTCCAGCTCTCTTTGATCTTTGCCACCGCTTCTGGCGTGCCAACGGCGACGACGCGCCCGCCACCGTCTCCGCCTTCAGGGCCAAGATCGATGATATGGTCTGCGGTTTTGATCACATCCAGATTGTGTTCAATGACTAAGACCGTATTGCCCGTATCAACAAGTTCATGCAGGACTTCGAGCAGTTTCCGGACATCTTCAAAATGCAGACCTGTCGTCGGCTCATCCAATATATACAGCGTTTTGCCGGTCGCGCGCTTGGACAGCTCTTTGGCGAGTTTGACCCGTTGCGCTTCGCCCCCTGAAAGCGTCGTCGCTTGCTGGCCGACTTTGATGTAAGACAAGCCAACGCGGTTGAGCGTCTCCATTTTTGACCGGATTGCGGGCACAGCAGAAAAGAATTTTTCCGCCTCTTCGACGGTCATATCGAGCACATCGGCAATCGACTTTCCTTTATATAGGA
The DNA here is from genome assembly GCA_039191105.1 of Pseudomonadota bacterium. Lineage (GTDB taxonomy): Bacteria > Pseudomonadota > Alphaproteobacteria > Caulobacterales > Hyphomonadaceae > Henriciella. The sequence goes on along the minus strand of JBCCXW010000120.1, from coordinate 4,050 downwards.
CCTCGAGGGTTTCGCGATTGTAGCGTTTGCCCGCGCAGGTTTCGCAGGTCACGTAAACATCCGGCAAGAAGTGCATTTCGATTTTGATGACGCCGTCGCCCTGACAGGCCTCGCAACGCCCCCCTTTAACATTGAACGAAAACCGGCCGGGTTTATAGCCACGTTGTTTCGACTCCGGCAGACCCGCAAACCAATCGCGGATCGGCCCAAACGCTCCGGTATAAGTCGCCGGGTTGGATCGCGGCGTCCGGCCAATCGGGCTCTGATCAATATCGATGACTTTGTCGAGATGATGCAGCCCCTCGATGCTTTCGTAGGGCGCAGGCGACTGGCTGGCATTGTTGAGTTTGCGGGCAAGCGCTTTGTACAATGTCTCGATTACTAGAGTTGACTTACCGCCGCCCGAAACGCCGGTAATCGCAGTGAAGGTTCCAAGCGGGAAAGTTGCTGTCACATCTTTGAGATTGTTGCCATTTGCGCCTTTGATGGTCAGCGCGCGCCCTTTTTTGTTGACGCGCCGTTTTTGTGGAATGGCAATTTCTTCGCGTCCCGACAAAAAGGCGCCGGTTAGCGACTTGGTATCGGCAATGACGTCTTCGGCGGTGCCTTGGCTGACGATTTGACCGCCATGCACACCGGCCCGCGGTCCCATATCGATGACATGGTCTGCGGTGAGAATGGCATCTTCGTCATGCTCGACCACAATCACGGAATTGCCGAGGTCACGAAGGCGTTTGAGCGTTTCCAGAAGGCGTTCATTGTCGCGTTGATGCAGGCCAATGCTCGGCTCGTCTAAAACATAGAGAACGCCTGTCAGGCCGGAGCCAATTTGGCTGGCCAAGCGGATACGTTGGCTCTCTCCGCCCGACAGAGTCCCAGACGATCGCGACATTGACAGGTAGTCGAGCCCGACAGCATTTAAGAAGATCAAGCGATCATTGATCTCTTTGAGGATCCGACTGGCAATTTCTTGCGCTTGCGGGGTGAGGGTTTCGTTGACTTTGGCAAACCAGTCTCCGGCGTCTTTGATCGAGAAGCTTGCGACATCGGAAATGTCCAATCCTGCAATCCGCACGGCGAGGGCTTCTGGCCGCAAGCGTTTGCCGAGGCAGGTTGGGCAAGCCGCCGCTGATTGAAACTTCGCGATCTCTTCGCGTGCCCATTGGCTTTCTGTCTCGCGAAAGCGGCGATCGAGATTGGGAATCACGCCCTCAAAGGTTTTCGTCACTTCGTAACGGCGCAGACCATCATCATAAACGAAATCGATCTCTTCGCTGCCCGTCCCATGCAGGATGATATTTTGGACTTTATCAGAGAGCTTGTTCCAAGGCGTTTTCAGGTCAAACCCATAATGATCCGCCAGCGCTTGCAGGGTCTGCGTTTGATAGGGTGAAGCCTGTTTCGCCCATGGCGCGATCGCGCCATTCATCAAGTCGAGATCCTTATCTGGGACAATCAAACCCGGGTCGATTTTGAGTTGCTGCCCAAGCCCATCACACGTCGGGCAAGCGCCGAATGGATTGTTGAATGAAAATAGTCGCGGTTCGATTTCCGGAATTGTGAAGCCTGAAACCGGGCAGGCGAAATTTGCGCTATAGGTGATGCGTTTTGGCTCGCTCTCGCCGTCTTCAAGATCGGCATATTCGGCAACTGCGATGCCATTGGCGAGTGGGAGTGCCGTTTCGAAGCTCTCAGCTAACCGCTGCTCCATCCCGTCGCGGACCACAATGCGATCGACGACAACGTCGATATCGTGCTTGAACTTTTTATCGAGCGTGGGCGGGGTTTCGAGGTCATAGAATTCGCCATCGACTTTGACCCGTTGAAAGCCGTTTTTGAGCAATTCCGCGAACTCTTTGCGATATTCGCCTTTGCGCCCGCGGATCATCGGCGCGAGCAAATATAGCCTGGTGCCCTCTGGCAGTGCCATAGTGCGATCGACCATTTGGCTGATGGTCTGGCTTTCAATGGGCAGACCGGTTGTGGGCGAATACGGAATCCCAACGCGTGCCCAGAGCAGGCGCATATAGTCATAAATTTCCGTCACTGTACCGACCGTCGAGCGCGGATTGCGACTGGTGGTTTTTTGCTCAATCGAGATCGCTGGCGACAAGCCCTCAATGCTTTCAACGTCCGGCTTTTGCATCAGCTCTAAAAATTGCCGTGCATATGCCGAAAGGCTCTCAACATAACGCCGCTGACCTTCGGCATAGATGGTGTCGAAGGCGAGAGAGGATTTCCCCGAGCCGGATAAGCCTGTCACGACCACCAATTGATTTCGGGGAATATCGACATCCACGCTTTTGAGATTGTGCTCTTTGGCACCGCGGACGCGAATGAAGGGGCTTTCTAAAGAGGGCATGCGCGTAGCAATCTGATCCATAATTATCTTGCAAAAAGGGATGTGTGTCGCGAGTCCAATTTGGCGACAAGAACGTATTAAGAACATCTGGATGCGGGTATAAATTGCAACATCTAAGCTGCAAATTTGCCAGCGTTCGGCAGGTCTCTACTGCCAGAAACTGACAAGAACAATACAGGAACAAATTATTGACTCATCGATCCTTTGTGGATACATGCATTCTAAGCGCGACACGGGCAGCATCCGCTTTTACGCGCTTTGAGTGTATCGGAAGCCAAGAACGGAGAACGGAAGATGGCAGGATCAGTGAACAAAGTTATTCTTGTCGGCAATGTCGGTCAGGACCCGGAGGTGAGGCAGTTCCAAAATGGCGGACAAGTCTGTTCGTTTTCCCTCGCGACCTCAGAAAATTGGAAAGACCGAAACACGGGTGAGCGCCGCGAGAAGACGGAATGGCATCGCATTTCGGTTTTTAGTGAAGGGCTAATCCGCGTCGTCCAAAGCTATGTAAAGAAGGGCTCAAAGCTCTATATTGAAGGCCAACTTGAGACGCGGAAGTGGCAAGATCAAAATGGTCAGGACCGATATTCGACCGAAGTCGTTTTGCGCGGATATAATTCTACACTGACCATGCTGGACAGCCGAAACGGTGCTGGTGGTGGATATGCGCAGGAGTCCGTCGCCTATGGCAATCAAGGGCAGGGCGGTCCGCGTCAAATGGAAGGTCCAGCGCAAGACTTTAGCCAAGACTTCGACGATGAGATCCCGTTCTAGGTCGGACTAAGTCGAGGCTGGCGTAAAAATCTCAACCTGATTGGAAGTGTCGCGTCCGCCAACCGCTAGCGCGCCGCCGATCAAATAGATGTCGCTGCCGCTGGCAACGGCGCCAAGACCATGGCGGGGCTGTGGCATATCTGGCAATGCAGACCAGGCATCAGCCTCCGGATCATAGACCCAGGCCTGCGGGTAAACGCCGCCGCCACGATCGAAAAACTCGCCGCCAAATGCGTAAAGTTTACCATTTACGGCGGCGGCGGCGAGCCCGCCTTGGCCTTGCGGCATCGGCGCAGCGCCGCGCCAGCGATCTTCTCTGGCGTCATATACGTCATGCGCGGCGGTGTTGCCGCCTGCAACCGTGCGTCCGCCAACGACGTGCCAACCCGATCCAATGATGCCTGCAGCAGCGCTATTGCGTGCCGTCGGGAGCGGGGCGGCGCGTTCCCAGAGGCCCATTGGATCGGCCAAATAAAAGTGGTCCGAAACGTCTATATGATCATTCCAAGTCGCATTGTTTTCGCCGCGTGGTGTACGCCCGCCACACACATGCAGCGTGTCGTCGATCACGCCGGTGACGCTTTCGCCATTTGGTTGCGGTAACGCCAGGGCATCGCTCCAAACCTCGCCGTCGAACGCCCATACGCCGCTTTGCATCACCCAAACGGCTTGCTCAGAGACCGCTTCAAACCCGCCAATGGCCAGCAGGCGGCCGGCAAAGCTGATGAGATTGGGATGATGTCGCGCCATCGGCAGCGCGGTTTGATCAGACCAAACCCCTGAATTTAGGTCGAGCGCGAGATGCCGGTCGGTGGCGCCAGAAATGCGGCCAGATTCGGCGACAAACCCGCCCGCCAAGTGGATCCGCCCCGCATGCAAAGTCGGATAGATCTCTTGCACCGCAAATGGCAAAG
>JBCCXW010000119.1:0-10878 GCA_039191105.1 Pseudomonadota bacterium | reverse complement strand
TGCGGTCGATATGATGTTGAAGGATTTGCGCCTGGCATCCGCAGCGGCGAAACATGCGGAAGCTGACACCGCTCTCGGCGATATGGCCTTGCAAACCTATGAGGCGCTCTCTAAGGCGGGCCACGGCGCCATGGATTTCTCCGTGATCATGAAGAAACTGGTCGGTGATCTACCGCCCGCTTAAGCACGACATCTTGCCACCTACGCGAACACGATCTCGTTCGAAATCGTGGTGATAGGGATGGCCGCATGCAGTTTCAGTCCATCGCGGGCGAAGTGTTTGTCCAAGACCAGATTGGGAAACATCTCAAACAGTTGAAATCCAAATCCAGTGCGGGTGGGCGGTTTCAGATCCGTCAAGCCGGTTTCGGTCCAAACCATGTGCAAACACGCCTCATCCAGGCGCCACTCAATGTCCAGTTTGCCGCGCGGCGTGGTCAGAAATCCGTACTTTGATGCATTGGTGATGAGTTCATGGAAAATCATCGAGGCGTCCTTTGTGGCTTTGACGCCAAGCGTGATCCGCGGACCGGAGAGGGAGACGCCTTCAAGCGTTGGGCCGGTGAGCGGCGCGAGTTCGATCCGAATAATCTCGGCGAAGTCTAAACCGCGCCAATTCGAGTCTGAGAGCGCTGCGAAGTTACGACCAAGCGCTGCCAAACGTCCTGAAAAGCTCTCTAGAAAGGCGTCTATCGTCGGGGAGACATCACCGGTATGTTCTGCCACCGACTGGACCACAGCCAGGGTGTTGCGCACGCGATGGTTTAACTCAGCCGACACCAGATCGCGTTCTTTGCGAAAGGCCTCGCGTTCGGTCACATCCTCGCAAAACTGGATCATGCCTGTGATCTCACCCGATTTGGCAATAATGGGGTGCTGTTCGATATCCCATAGCCGGTCTTCGAGGATGCCATTGGGCATACGCAATTTGTAAGGTTGGCGCTCAAGTTTGGTGATTTCGCCATTGAGAGTCTGTCGAAACACGCGTTCGACCGGTTCGATCCGTTCCGGCGTGTCTGGAAATGCATCGAACAGGTAGCGGCCGATCAAGTCCTCACGCGACCGTTGAACGGCGCGGCAATAGGCCGGGTTCACGTCGACAAAGACCATATCTTGGTCGATCACCATGGACGCGGTGGGCAGGCATTGAAACGCAGTGCTGAGATGGTCAACCGTCATGGCGCTGAGCCTAATGCGAGTCTTTGCTTGGTCGGAAATAAAATCTGTCTGAAAACCCGACGGGGAGACACTGGACTGAGCCCAAGCCGTTGATTTTTTTGACAATCTGGTCAACCAAATCCAGGATGCGGAGACCTTTAAGTCGGGTCCATTGGAAAGCCATATGATGTTGCCCTTACCATTAGCCCATTTGCTCGATCCAAGCCTGACATCGCTTGGCCGGCTGACAATGGGCGCGACCCTGGAGCGGGTTTACGATCTTCACGGCAAACCGTCGGAATGGCGTGTAAACTTGGACGGGGTTTGGCGGTTCCAGCTGGTTGATCGCCCAGATCATGCGCCCGCAGACTGGATCGCTCAGGACCCAGCGCCGCCGCCGTGGCGAGACATCCGCGTTCCCGGCGTTTGGACCCGGCAAGCGACGGGCGATGCGCCTCACTATGCCAATTGGCGCATGCCTTTCGCGACGCAGAAACCCCCAGCGGTTCCGGAGCGAAACCCAACCGGTTTGTATCGGCGCAGGTTTCAAATCGCGTCCGACTGGCTCGCGCGCCGCACAGTGCTCCAGATTGGCGGTTTTGAGAGCATGGTATTGGTGTGGTGCAATGGCCGCTTTGTTGGCATGGCCAAAGACTCGCGTCTGGCGAGTGCGTTTGATCTTTCTGATGCCATACGGGTCGGTGAGAACGACCTTGCGATCATGGTTTTACGCTGGTGCGATGCAACGTGGATTGAGGACCAAGACCATTGGAACCATGGCGGCTTGCACCGATCGATCTCACTGGAATCCCGGCCCCTGACGCATGTGCGAGACCTCATGATCGACACAGATTATGATCCGCAGACTGGGGATGGGACGCTGGATTTGCGGGCTGAGATTGCCGGTGACTCTGAGGGTCATTCGATATCGGGCCATCTTGAAGATATAGACGGACGCCGCCTATTGGAGCTGCCGAACACCCCGATTGAACAATTTGACATGTCTCAGTCGATCGGGGCGCAGTGGGCGCAATCCTATCGCTTCGATGGCTATGCGGCAAAGCTACGGGCGACGCTCGCCAAGGCCGCACCTTGGTCGGCGGAAGCTCCTATGCGCTATCGCCTCGTGACATCGCTGCTAAATCCCGCCGGTGAGGTGATCGAAACCGTGATAAGCTGGATCGGCTTCACGCGGATCGAAGTCTCTGAGCGGCGCTTGCGCGTCAATGGCGCGCCGATCGTTTTGATTGGGGTCAATCGCCATGACCACCATCCGGAAAATGGTAAAACGTGTTCGCGCGAAGATATGCGAGCCGAATTGAAGACGATGAAGCGGCACAATATCAATGCCATTCGAACCGCGCACTACCCGAATGATCCGGCATTGCTCGATCTCGCGGACGAATTTGGGCTGTACGTGATCGATGAAGCAAATGTCGAATGCCATGCGCGATGGGCGGAAGTCGCAAATCATGCGGGTTACCAGACGGCCATTATCGAGCGAACTATACGGATGATCGCGCGGGATCGAAACCATCCCTGCATCATCGGGTGGTCACTTGGCAACGAAGCAGGGCACGGTCCCGCGCATGATGCCGCAGCCGCAGCCGCGCGGCATCTCGATCCAAGTCGATTTGTCCATTATGAGGGCGCGGTCTCATTGCGTTTGAGCTTTCCATTCGGGCGCTCGTCTGAGACCACTCAAGTGGCGCCGTCCAGACGCGAACGCGCTGCGACGGACGTCGTCTGCCCGATGTATCCGCCGACACAGCATATTGTCGACTGGGCGCATTGGGCAGAAGCCACAGGTGAAGACGACCGGCCTCTCATCCTCTGTGAGTTTTCGCATGCGATGGGCAATTCGAACGGCTCGATCAGCGATTATGTCGACGCATTTTTCGATCAGCCTGCCTTGGCGGGCGGGTTCGTCTGGGATTGGCGCGATCAGGGCCTGGCGGAGGTCGATCAGGACGGTCAATTTTTCTGGGCCTATGGCGGACATTTCGGCGACAGCCCAAATGATGCCAATTTCAATATAAACGGACTTGTAGGACCTGACGGCGCCCCGCATCCGGCGCTCCGCGAATATATGTGGGCGGCACGGCCAATTGTGGCCAAGCGAGACGAGGACGGTTCGATTGTGTTCGAAAACCGCCGCGTGTTTTCTGACGCAAGCGATTTGGAGCTTCATTGCTCGCTACACCGGGATGGGGTCACTGTTGAGGCGCGTGTGGACTGTCTGGAGCTTCCACCTGGCGAACGCCGATCGTTTCAGCCCGGCCTCCAAACCCCGATCGACGACACCGCTGAATGGCACCTCTCCCTTGTTTGGAAATTGAAAGACGCGACGCCTTGGGCACCCGCAGGGCATGCAATCGCGTGGGATCAGGTCTTACTCCAAGAGGCTGTCCGAGCGCCGCCCAAAGCTATTCGGCGAAGGCCGATCTTCCAGCCCTTGGTTCACGAGAGATTGGAACTTCTGTTTGGCGCAGATGATACAATTTCAGGCGTTCGCCTTGGCGATCAGTTGGCCATTGAGTCCGCGGTCACGCCGTGCCTCTGGCGTGCGCCGACCGACAATGATGGTGGCAAGCCTGGGGCGCGGGCTCTATTTTCAAACAGCACAGCGCGCTGGGTTGGATATGGGGTCAACGCGTTGACGCCGGGACCGGCAAAGGCCCTCGATTTGCCAAGAGAGATCGGATTGGCTTTGGGAGTTGAGCGCCAATGGTACGGTGCGGCAGATCAAGCCCTGACGCATCGCTCGATCTGGCACATGGTGGACGGGGGGATACGCGTCGCGGAGACCCTAATCGTTCCCGAGGCCTGGCAAGACTTGCCGCGCATTGGCATACGATTTGAGGCCGCGTCATGGCTCAAATGGCTTGAGTGGTTTGGGCTCGGGCCTGACGAATCCTATCCCGACCGGTGTGGGGCACAAATGGTCGGCGTTTGGCGCTCGACCATTGCCGAACAGTATCACCCTTATGTGCGCCCACAGGAATATGGCGCGCGCGAGCGGTGTCGGTGGTTCCGTCTGCTCGACGAAGCCGGAGCAGGGCTTCAAGTCACCCTGCCAAAACCGCTGAGTTTCACTGCGCGCCCATATCATGACGACGACCTCAATGCGGCCGAAACGATTGCGGAGTTGAGTGCGCGATCATCGACTGAGGTGCACATTGACGTCGGCATACGGGGGCTTGGCACCGGTGCATGCGGTCCAGATACGCTGCCGCACTATCGGCTCGAAGCCGGAACTCACACCTTCGAGTGGCACCTACGCGCGATCGAACGCACATCGGAGATGGATCTTTAGGCGCGTGGATAAGACGCGCTCAATGCTTAGCCACACGCTTGTTGCACGATGACGGCTGAAAGTTCGCTAAGGCTTCTTTCCATACATATCAGGCGCGTAGCGTCATCTGTGAATTCTTCGCAAGGGCTTAAATCCACGTCCGCCAGACCGTCCCGTTCATTCGTCACGACGACTTCAAGATCGGAGTGATAGCGGTTGACGAGGTCTTTATAGGCCACCGGGCAGGTCGAGTAGTTTCTCAACTGAACTTTATTGCCATTGTGGATGCGCTTCACTTCACCACAAACAAACGCACCTTCGGTCGAAAAATACCGAATGAGATGTGCTTTCGCAAACGCGCAATCGCCAACATGGGCCTTTGACCCAAACTCTGGACACTCATTCCCATCAAGTCCTTGCGCAATTCCAGCGCCGGCGTCAAACGTGCCCAAAGATACCACGCTTAACATGGCGAACGTTGCTGGGTCTTGTTCGCTGGATCGCACAGTATACTCTTGGATCTCCGCATAACCCCCGCTCGGCAAACGGATCGTTTCATCGATCTCGCCCAGATTGCGGACAGATTCGCTATTTGAATTCGCCAACTCACAATAATTCGTCGGTGAGGCAGCTTCTACATCCACGGCATTCATCGCTCTTGTCGCGGTGCAGCCCAACAGGACGAGACTGCATCCAAATATTGCAACAAACGTATACGGTCTAAGCATCGCCATTCCTTCGATTACAAATAATCGTGTTCAGAATAAAATCGATTTATATTTTACAGTATTTTCCGAGTAGCGTGTATCCGTATCTTCTGTATAACTGACAAATTCGCTCTATTGCTTGCTGACAGGCTCGAACTCATAAAGCGAAATGCCGCGGGCATGGGCATCAAATTTCAGTTTCCGGTTGAGCGGCGCGTGTGCCCTGGACGCACAATTCATTCGGTCACAAAGATAGCAATTGACCCCGATCGGCGTGGGCCGCGCCGCGGCGAGGTTGGACCGCTCAAAATAGACAAGACTGTCCGCGTAAGCATGATCGCACCCGAGCCCGATGGCGACGCGGGCGGGCGTTCGGCCATGGTGCCCGCGCGAGCGATTGATCGCTTTCGAGATCGACACATACGTGGTGTCATCGGGCATCTGGATCAGCTGGGTCAGGGTCTCTCCGGGCTGTTCAAACGTGCGGTGAATGTTCCATCTCGGACAGGCGCCGCCAAATTTTGAGAAATGAAACCGTCCGGCACTAAAGCGCTTTGAAACATTGCCCGCCGCATCGATGCGCAGGAAAAAGAATGGAATGCCTTTCGCATCCGGCTTTTGCAGCGTGGTAAGGCGGTGTGCGGTTTGCTCGAAACTGGTGCCGAAGCGATGGCTCAACAGGTCGACATCATAGCGCGTGTCTTCGCAGGCTTTCAGAAACGCATCATAGGGCAATAGGAGCGCAGCAGCGAAGTAATTGGCGAGCGAAACACGCGTCAAACCGAGCGCGCTTTCATCGGCCAAGCCAGACGACTCGACAATGTGTTCAATCAGGTCGCGATGTTCGAGCAGACCGAGCTGGAAGGCCAGTTGAAATTGACGACCAGTGCGATGCAGTAGCTCAGAGATATCGATCCCCGACCGGTGTCGGTCAAAATAGGTAAAAGCGGATGGCATGGCGGAGCTTGGAAGGACACGGATGCGCAGTTTGAACTTCTCTTCTAGGCGCTGTTGGATCGCCACATCGATAGGCTTGCGGCCGGATGTTAACTGATCCCGGAACCTTGTCGCCATCTCGTCGAGATCGGGGAAATAGTTGTTTTGCTCATGTAAGAACTGCCGCACGCGTTCGACCGGCCGCGCGCTCTCTTCCAGCAGCTCGACTTTCTCCCGGTCGGCCAGGGGGTTTGCGTCGGAATAGGTGCTCAGCGCCAATTCGCGATAGCGCTCATGCAGCCGTAAAAAGGCTTTGATGGTTTCCGGGCTCGCTCCGACAAGATCAGATAGCTCTGTCTTGGTGATGTGGGGGGTCCCAAAAACCGGATCGCGCAAGGCATTGGCGAGGTCATTGGTTAAGCTGATATCATTTTCGCCCGCGAGCTCGGTGATGTTGATATCAAACTCTGCCGCCAGCTTGGCCAGCACTGCTGGACTGACCGAGCGCTGATTGCGTTCGATCAAATTGACATATGTCGCAGAGATTTTCAGGCGCCGCGCAAAATCTGCTTGCGTGAGCCCGAGCAGGGTGCGCAGGCGCTTAACGCGCGGACCGATCAAGAGTTTTTTCTTCATCGGCCTCTCATAACATAATTTACAGTTTTTACATATTGGAATTTACATTCTAAACAATTAAAAGCAATAAAAACAGTCTATTGTGAGTATGGCATAAAAGTTGTAAACGGCTCCGCAAATACAATGATCAGGAGTACACCGTGTCAGACACGCTCATTCAAACTGCAGTTTCGGCCTCAAAACCCACCCCGCGGCATCGTCGCCCAGCAGAGGTGATCGGCAAGGTTCCGGCTGAATATGACCGCGTCCTGACCCATCGTGCTTTGCTCTTTATTGCCGACCTTGAACGGCGCTTTGGCGGTCAACGCCGTATCCTGTTGGAGAACCGCAAACTGGCGCAGATGCGGTTTGATGATGGCGAAATGCCAAGCTTCCCACCAGAAACCGCGCACATTCGCAATTCGGTCTGGGAGGTGGCGCCGGTGCCAAAGGCGCTGCAGGACCGCCGTGTGGAGATTACCGGCCCGGTGGACCGCAAAATGATGATCAATGCGCTGAATTCAGGCGCGAAGATGTTCATGGCCGACTTTGAAGACGCCTCTTCGCCGACTTTCCCGAATATGATCGAGGGCCAGGCCAATATGATCGACTATGCGGCGGGGCAGCTCGAGTTTGAAGACGAGGCGCGGGGCAAATCCTACCGGCTTAATGATGAAACCGCGACGATGCTGGTGCGCCCGCGCGGCTGGCACTTAGAAGAGGCGCACGTTACCGTCGATGGCCAACCCATGTCGGCCAGCCTGTTCGATTTTGGACTGCATATTTATCACAATGGCAAAGCCTTGATGGAGCAGGAGAAAGGTCCGTTTTACTACCTGCCAAAAATGGAAAACTACCAAGAGGCGCGATTGTGGAATGACGTCTTCAATTTCGCACAAGCCGCCCTGGGCATTCCGAACGGGACCATTAAGGCGACGATCTTAATCGAAACGCTGCCAGCGGCATTCCAAATGGATGAAATCCTTTACGTGATGCGCAATCACATTGTTGGCCTCAATTGCGGCCGCTGGGATTATATTTTCAGCTACATCAAAACCCTGCGCAATCATCCTGAATATGTTTTGCCGGATCGCGCGCAAGTCGGCATGGACCGGGCCTTCTTGAAAGCCTATTCGCTAAAATTGATCCAAACCTGTCACCGTCGCCGCGCCCACGCGATGGGCGGCATGGCAGCGCAGATCCCGGTGAAAGGCGATGAGGCGGCTAATAATGCCGCCTTCGACAAAGTCCGCGCCGACAAAAAGCGCGAAGCGCAGCAGGGCCATGATGGCACATGGGTCGCGCATCCGGACTTGGTTCCAGTCGCAATGGAAGTCTTCGATGCTGAAATGCCTAATGCCAACCAGGTGCTGAGCCAGCGCCAATTCCCCAACATCACGGAAGAATCCCTCCTCAAGCCCCACACGGGCGATGTGACCGAAGCGGGCATCCGCACCAATATTTCGGTCGGGATTGAATATACCGCCGCCTGGCTACGAGGCCGCGGTGCCGTGCCCATCCACAATTTGATGGAAGACGCCGCCACAGCGGAGATTTCGCGTAGTCAGCTCTGGCAATGGCTCACCCATGGCACAGAGTACAAAACGGCCGATGGCGGCACTGAGGTGTTCACCGCCGCGGCCTTTGACGCACTGCTCAATGATGAACTGTCTAAGATCAAGGCCAATCTCGGTGACAATGCCTATGCCGATGGGCGCTATCCAGAAGCCACGGAAGTTTTTGTCCAAACGGCAACCGGCGATACGCTGGCCGACTTCTTGACCTTGCCAGCTTATGACGTGCTGCGCGCCACCACCTAATCCATAACCCGATAAGAGTAGATTCAGACGAGGAAAAATTGATGACCCAACGTCCCACTTACAAACAGTTGATGGAAGAAACCCTGAAACGCTATCCGAGCGGCACCACGTCGTCTGGCATCAGCGTCGAAGATGTCGTCCAGTTGAAGATCCAAAACACCTATAATACCCACCTCGATATTGCCAAAGCGATGGCGGTCGTGATGCGCGAAGATATGGCAGCCTATGACGCAGACTCGTCTAAGTTTACGCAGTCGCTCGGCTGCTGGTCAGGCTTCCACGCGCACCAAAAGATCAAAGCGGTGAAGCGGATGCGCGGCACCGCCAAAGGTACTTATATCTATCTGTCCGGTTGGATGGTGGCCGGTCTGCGCAACAGTTTCGGCCATTTGCCGGATCAGTCTATGCATGAAAAGACCGCGGTCACTGATCTCATCAAAGAGATATACACATCTCTGCGTCAAGCTGACGAAGTCGCCCTGAATGACCTCTTCCAGGAGCTCAACGCGGCGAGAGATTCCGGCGCAGATCAAGCTGCGATTGACGAAATCATCTACCGCATCGACACGTTCGAAAGCCATGTGGTGCCGATTATCGCAGACATTGATGCTGGCTTCGGCAATGAGCATGCGACCTATTTGCTGGCCAAGGAACTGATCCTTGCCGGTGCCTGCTGCTTGCAGATCGAAAACCAAGTGTCTGACGCAAAACAGTGCGGCCACCAGGATGGCAAAGTCACGGTGCCCCGCGAAGACTTCATCACCAAGCTTCGGGCCTGCCGCATGGCGTTCGAAGAATTGGGCGTTGACGATGGGGTTATCGTTGCGCGCACGGACAGCCTCGGCGCTGGCCTGACGCAAAAGATCCCAGTCTCGAACGCCTCTGGCGATCTTGCGGCAGAATACATTAAGTGGATCGAGACCGAAGAGGTCACCGACGAAAACCCGTTGAAAGAGGGCGAAGTTGCCTTAATGCGCGATGGCAAGGTCGTGCGTCCGATCCGGATGCCGAACGGCCTGTATAAGTTCCAAGACAATACCGGCGCCCAGCGCGTGGTCGAAGACTGCATCAGCTCGCTGACGCAGGGGGGGGCAGACTTACTCTGGATCGAAACAGCGACGCCAAATGTCGATGAGATTGCCGGCATGGTGAACGCGATCCGTGAAGTCGTTCCAAACGCGAAGCTTGCTTACAATAATAGCCCGAGCTTCAACTGGACTCTCAATCTTCGCAAGCAAGTCCGCGAACAATGGATCGCAGACGGCAAAATTGCCGAAGGTGACTATCCTGATGGCGTCGCTCTGATGTCGGCGAAGCTGGATGAAACCGAGCTTGGCCTCGAGGCCGATGCGCGCCTGCAAAGCTTCCAAACCGATATCTCAGCCCGCGCAGGTGTGTTCCACAATCTGATCACGCTGCCCACGTTCCACCTCACCGCAAAAGGCATGGACGAGTTGTCCAACGGTTACTTTGGGGACGAGAAGATGCTGGCTTATGTCAAAAACGTTCAACGCGAAGAAATTCGCCGCGGCGTGTCGGCTGTGAAGCACCAGCATGAAGTTGGCTCTGACCTCGGCGATACGTTCAAGGAAATGGTTGGCGGCGACCGCGCGCTTAAAGCGGGCGGGGCACACAATACAATGAACCAGTTTGAAGCAGCCGAATAGACCGGTTCCATTTCGACCAAATCAAAAGCGCGCCGGTCAGATCGAGCGGCGCGCTTTTTTTTGATCCGACCGGCAATTATTCGGCTTCGGTCACCGCATCTGTTATCTGTTGAAGACGCTCAGTCGTAACATCATCAAAAATGCTTTGGCGGTATATCCGGACCCCGGTTGATTGTTCTTGGGTGACGCGTTCAAACGAACGGTAGAAGGCATCGGTTTGCCGCGGCACGACCCCGTAGCGGGTGAAAATCCTCTCATTTTGGCCAGCATCGCGCGGTAGGTAGACTTCGAGCAGCGTGTCCGCCAGCGCGCGTGCCTCTTCTGTATCGCGCGTGTCGATCACGGATAAGATTCTGCGTTCTGTGAGCAACCGCCGCGCGCGTTGGTCGCGGGCCCGCTCACGCAATTGCCCGGCGGCAATGACACGTGGCTCGGCCCGATCGCTGTCCGAATAAGTCTGCGTTTTGCCGCCGCCATAGACGGTAACGCTTTGTGCAAAGCCTGGCGCTGATAAGAGGGCGCAGGCGCCCGCCAGCGCGGCGAGACGAGCAGGGTTGAGCAAACCTTGGCGCATGATTTCTTCACTTTCCCAACAAGCCATTCTGGCTCCAAGGATTGGAATACTGTCAATTTCAGAAAAATTTGCAACAAATTGTTATAGTTAACGCAACTTCTTCAAC
>JBCCXW010000118.1:0-11046 GCA_039191105.1 Pseudomonadota bacterium | reverse complement strand
GTTTGAACTCGGATTTGCACTGGCAATTTGGATTGTCCGTACACGGTCTAGGCGCTGAACTTCGGCATCTGAGAGGCCGGCGACGAGCGGCCCCAAGTCGCCTGACCAGAGCGTCCAATTATCGACGGCAGCGCCATGCTCGAGCAATTCCAACTGTTTGCTTGGATAAGCCTTTAGCCCGGTGAACGCAGCTGTTGCGATATTCGGTAAATTGGCCTGCAAAGCGCGGATGCCCGCCATACGGTTTATCTCTGCTTCCGTCGGAAATGCTTCACGGACATCAAACAGTTCTTGATCCTGACCGCCCCAAAATGCAGCTTTGGCGAGCATTAAGGCGATTTGAGCGTCTGGCTCAATCGGCGCCAAAAACAGCGCGACCATGCTAAAAAGGCCGAGATCCAGCGCCCGTTCCGCGCCGCGCTTTCGCAGGTCGGTGCCATAAGCATTGACCGGCAAGTCATCGTGAAACACGGTCAGCGTTTGCAGGGCGCTCAGCGAACTGCTGGGATCTTGATCTGCCAAATAGCCATCCAAGGCCCGGATCGTGAATGTATCAATGGCCTCGCGCACATCGTCCCGCGCCGCGACTGGCAATGCGCGCACGCGCTCCAGGCCTGAATACAAGTTGTCGCTGTCGAGATTCCGGATCACGAAGTCGAGAATGGGCTTCAAATCATGCTGCGTCTCACTGGCTTCGAGGACATTCCAGGCCTCTTCCAAGACAAATGAGTGCAGAGTCGGGCGCAATTGTCGTTCGCGCTCTACCAGAATGAGCAACGCTGCCAGTTTTAACGTCGGACGGCTCAACAGCATCACCAAGCGGTCATCGGATTCCGAACCCTTTGGCATGTCTAAGATTGCCGTTCGCAGCGCGCTGAGGCGGGTCGCGTTTTCGATCTCTTCCGGCGTGAACGTCGCCAGGATTTGCTGCGCCAAATCGGCCCGGCGTTCAATTAAGAGCGATGGGATAACCAGAGTTGCAACATCTTCGCGAAGATTAAAAGGAAGCGCGCGAACGGCCGCGATTTGGGCAGCAATTCCATCCACCCCGCGGGCATCAAATACCGCAAGCTGGGACACTGCGCGCCAAAGAGCAGCTTCGGGATAGCAATCGGCAAGCGCTCGAAAATAGCGCACATCCGGCCGCTCTCGGCCTTCCATCATGGTGATAAATTTTTTGAACACGCCCCAGTCTTCGTCCGGCGCAAACGCGATCATGGCGCGGGCTTCACTGTACAAACCGAGCGCCAATTTGGCCCGCACGTCACGGATCAACATCGCCTCCGCTTCGATATCATTGGCCGGTACCCCCGCATCAGGCAGCTGCGTGAAGCGGCGTAAGGAACGAACCACGGAAAAGTCGAGCGGATAGGTCTCGGTGCAGACCATTGCTGTGGAAACAGGTGCTCCTTGAACTTGGGCTTCGTTTGGGACAAGCAGGCCTTTTTCGATCGCCGTCTCGACAAATGCGCCGAGCCCGGTCCCTTCGCCTTCGGCGCGGACAGGCGGCTCAGGTGACCCGTGTCTCGCACCGGTATCAGCGAGGGCGGTCGCCACCAATGAAAGCGAGAGCGCGGCAGTCGTAACGCGTCGGATCATGCAGCTTGGCGCAGCCCCCTTACAGCTTCTTCCACTTCATCGAAGGACGGCCGCACCCGCGCCGGCGCATGGCGGCGGGCGACTTCAACACAAATATTGATCGGGTTTTTGTGCAGGCTCGAGACCAGCACTTCGCCAATCATGGAATAGAAATAGTGCTCTTCCTTGCGGGTATGGCTGACTTTGGCCGCAAACGGACCGACCACGCCATAGGCCAGAAAAACGCCAAGAAACGTCCCAACCAGGGCGCCGCCAATCATGCCCCCCAGCACCTCCGGCGGCTTGTCAATTGAGGCCATGGTCTTAATCACGCCCAGCACGGCTGCAACAATGCCCAGCGCTGGCAAAGCATCGGCCATGCTCTGCAGCGCATGCGCGCCGTGCAGGCGTTCTTCTTGCAGGCTCTCCAAATGCTTTTCGAGCAATTCTTCGACTTGGTGGACATTGTCAAAGTTCATGATCATCGATCGGATCGTGTCGCAGATCATATCAATCGCTTCGTGATCTTTGAGTATTTTCGGGTAGCGCTGAAAAATCTCCGACTCATTCGGTGCTTCAATATGCGCTTCAATATCGACGGGGTTTTCTTTCAATATGGTCAGCAGCTCGGTCATCATGCAGAGCAGGTCCTGGTAGTCTTTCTTTTTCCATTTCGGACCCGCAATCGCAGCGCCAATATCGCCGGCCGTATGCTTGATCGTGGCCATATCGTTGGCGGCAACGAAGGCGCCGGTCGCCGCGCCGCCAATCATCATCATCTCAAACGGCAGCGATTTTAGAATGATGCTCATTTTGCCGCCGGCGAGAATGTACCCACCGAAGACCATGCACATCGTCACTGCCAAACCTAATATCGCGTTCAACGGACCGCTCCCTTCAACCCAAAATCACCCTGACCCATCATGATGCCGCCACTTCTCGAATGAAGTCCGGATCAATCTCTGATTTTAATTTGACGGCGCGTTGATGCTTCCACACGCCAAGTTCGCCTGCCGCTATGTCCACCGCGCCATCGATGGTTTTTGCCGCAACTTTCAGTTTTGAACGGTTTGTGCCGGGCAGTGATAAGACATCACCCGCTTGCAAGCGGGCGCAGTCGGCAATGCTCATTGGCACGCGGTCGATGACGATTTGTAGCTCAACCGTCGAGTTTTGTACGCGCGGTTCGGAGAGTTTCGGCGCTTTACCAGGCTCGTCGCCCGGCGTGTTGGCGATGCCGTCTTCTCCGCCGATCGCAATCGCAATCACTTTATCAAGTTTTAGCGCCACTCCAATTCGGACCGCTTGCCCGTCAAGGTCGCAGAGATAATAGATCACCAGGCAATTGCCCTCAACTTCAAGCGATTCAAACGCTGCCGCTTCCGGCAATTCGCCCTCTTCGCCGACCATATCGAAAGCGGTCGCAACGCTGCGGCTGAGCTTCGCCGCTGGGGCTTCGAGCAGCAGCTGTAAAAACAGTTGCGGCGCCTCTGCTAAAGCCGCAGGGTCTTGCTGCATCTTGTCAGCGGCAAAGCGCGCGGCGATGACATTATCGACAGAGACCGCGACGATGAAGTCCTGCGTTTCGTGCTGGAAGCCATATAAATAGGCCCCGAACAAATCATCCGCCAAAGCAGCGCCGCGGCAGACTTCACGCGATTGCAAACGGATTTGATTGTCGCCGCCCAACGTCTCGTTCAGCCATCCGGCGATGACGGACTCCAAGTTCATCCAGAACGTCCGGTTCTGCAGCACTTTCGGCGGCAAACCGCCGCTCGATTCGAGTTTTTTCCGCAGAACGGCGCTCACGCTGGACCCCTAGTCGATCATACAGTCTTGCAATCCACGATTGAGTTTTTTCGGTGAATAAAACGTTAGCGAGCCTGAAAAAATCGACCTTACGTTGTATTTTGGAAATTTACCTTACTTTGCTACTCGCTCCCTATCAGAACAGATCGGGGATCCCTTATGTCAGGTGACGCATCGCACGAGCTAGCGCCAATTATCATCAAGAAGAAAAAGGTAATCGCCGGAGGCGGTCACCATGGCGGCGCATGGAAAGTTGCGTATGCCGACTTCGTGACCGCGATGATGGCCTTCTTTCTGCTGATGTGGCTGCTCAACGCGACGACGGAAGAACAGCGCAAAGGCATTGCCGACTATTTCAATCCGACCATTCCAATCAGCCGGATCTCCGGTGGTGGATCTGATGGTTTGAACGGCTCGTCGATTTTTACCGAACAAACCTATGCGAAAATGGGGACCGGCGCGACGCGGCAAGAAACGGTTGGTCAGCCGGCCACCGGACCGCACCCAAAAACCGACAGTCAGCCTGAAATTAGTGACGAAGAAATCGTCACCAAACTGCAGCTCGCACTACAGGAAGAGGCCACGGCGCTCACCGACCATATCCAAGTTAAGCTCTCGCCGGAAGGCATTGTCATGGAATTGGTCGACTCCGAAGATGTCCCGCTATTCGAACTTGGCGAAAGCCGCCCGACACCGCTTTTGGTCGAATTGGTACAGATGGTGACTGATTCGTTTGGCGCATTTGGCAACACGATCAAAGTGGTGGGTCATACCGACTCGCTCGCCTTCCGGAACGAGCGCGCTTTCGACAATTGGGACCTCTCCACAGAACGCGCCAATGTTGCGCGCCGGCTGATGGTGGAGAATGGCTTCCCGCTGCAGCGGATCCAGGAAGTTTCGGGTCGCGCCGATACCGATCTTCTGATCCTTGATGATCCGTATGCGGCGCAAAATCGACGCATTTCTATCACGCTTCTCAAGCAGGATGCGGCGTCTTAAATTAAGGTTATTCGCTTATTAACTTCTGATTTCTACTTTCGGTTGCATCGACTGCAGGAGCAACCGACATGAGTATATCATCATCTTTGAACGCGGCCGTTATGGGCCTAAACGCCAACTCCACCCGACTGGCCACAATTTCCGACAATATCGCCAACTCAGAAACCTTCGGCTACAAGCGGAGTGACGTCGACTTTTCGAGCATGGTTTTGGAACAGCGCACCTCGGCTTATTCGGCGGGCGGGGTTCGTGTCGATACGTTTAAAGATGTCAGTGCCCTCGGCTCTTTGATCTCAACCGGTAACGCGACTGACATTGCTGTGGCTGGCCGCGGTTTGGTCCCGGTCACGGACACGCAAGGGATCAGTCAAAGCCCGAATGATCGTGCGCTGCAATTGCTCCCAACTGGCTCTTTCACAGCCGACCAGAATGGCAATCTGCGCACCCAAAGCGGGATGTTTCTGCTCGGCTGGCCCGCCGATAGCGCTGGCGACATTGGGAATGTTAGCCGCAATAGCGGCACCAATCTCGAGCCGGTAAACATTTCAACCTCACAATTCACCGCCTCGCCGACATCGGAAATCAATATCGGGATTAACTTGCCTGCGGATGCGACAGAAGCCGGGGCGACAACCGGCGGATACACGCTGCCGATTGAGTATTATGACAATCTCGGTCGCGCGCAGAATCTGCGCCTTGAGTTTGACCCAGTGGTCCCGCTCACGGGTGCGAGCAATCAATGGCAAGTTCAAATTTTCGACGATGCCGGTGATGGAACGGTATCGCTCGGCCAGCTCGATATTGAGTTTGATGACACTGTCGGCACCGGGGGTCGCATTCTGACAGCGGTTGGCTCAAGCGGCGCAGCTTATGATGGCACGACTGGAAATGTATCGGTCGCTCTCGCGCATGGCCCGGTTGACATCTTTATTGGCACACCTGGCGGCGATGCTGGGATCACCCAACTCGCAGGTCCGTTCTCGCCGACGTCCGTAACTAAGGATGGCGCACCGATTGGTGATCTGACGTCAATTGAAATCGACGAACAGGGCTTTTTGCAGGCCATTTACGATACTGGGTTCCGCCGGACCTTGTTCCAAATTCCAGTTGGGGACGTGCCGAATATGGATGGCCTGCGTGCATTGGATGGCCAGGCTTTTGCGGTGTCTGGCGAGAGTGGTAATCTCTATCTTTGGGATGCTGGCACAGGGCCGGTGGGCTCGATCGCTGGTTTTGCGATGATGGAGTCGACCACGGATATCGCTTCCGAGCTTACCGATTTGATCGAGACCCAGCGCGCTTACTCGTCCAGTGCCAAAATCGTCCAGACGGTAGATGAAATGCTGCAGGAAACGACCAACCTGAAGCGCTAGGTGATCGTCTGATCGCGAGGCTTTCGACGTGACAATTTCCAGCGCCCTTCTTTCCGCTCGAACCGGGCTCGATGCGATCGGTGCCAGAGCCGATTTGGTGGCCACCAATGTCGCCAATGCGTCGACACCTGGCTATGTTCGGCGCGCGCTGACCGTCAGCGAAACCATATTGGGCGGCGAAACTGCGGGCGTCGCAATTACGGGCGTGGATCGCTCCGAGAATGCGCGGCTCACCGCAGAGCGCCGCAATCTCGGCAGCGATTTTGCCCAATCGGAAGTATTAAGCGCAACTTGGTCGAGCCTGTCGCAACGCATTGGCGATGATATTGACGGATCGACCCTGTTTCAGCGCTTGAGCAGTTTACAAACCGCAATGGCCGATGCGGCACTCAGTCCGGAATCGGCAACCACGGCCAATCAAGTGGTTCAATCGGCAAATGATCTGTTCAGCGAGTTTCAAGCTTTGTCGAGCCTGATCGCGCAAGAGCGCACGCGCGCCGACCAAGATATTGCGACCGGGGTCGACATCGTCAATGCCAGCTTGCTTGAGATCCAAGAGCTCAACCGCTCCATCTCCAGCATTGATCGCTCGACCGCGCAAGCCGCCGCCTTGTTTGATGAGCGCGACCGAGTGCTGGACCGGATCTCAGAATATCTGCCGATCCAAACATTTGAACGGGATAGTGGAGCCATTGACGTCCTCACCAAAGAAGGCGTGTTCCTGGTCGCCGGACCGGCGCAGCAAATCAGTTTCACACCGGCCAATGTGGTCGGACCGAACCAGACGCTCGCCAATGGCGGGCTGTCCAGCTTGATGGTCGGGGAGACGGATATCACGCCAGGCGCTGGCACCTTTGGCGCGGTTTCAAGCGGCGCCTTTGGTGCGCTTTTCACCCTCCGCGACAGCGATTTGCCCGCCCTTGGGATGCAGCTTGATACGATGGCGCAAGACTTGATCGATCGCTTCTCCGATCCCGCAATTGATCCGACCAATCCGGTCGGCTCACCCGGGCTATTCGTCGATACCGACCCGGCCGCTGGCACGGGCATTGCCGGTCGGTTGGAGCTGAATGCCTTGGTCGATCCCGATCGCGGCGGTGCTGTGTGGCGTCTGCGCGATGGGCTTGGCGCAACCGTGCCAGGCTCGCCCGGCGACACCACGATCCTAACCGCGCTCAATACGGCCTTCGATGAGGCCCGCACGATTAGCGCACCTGGGCTACAGGGCACCTATACGGCCACCGATTTGATTGCCCAGATTGGCGCGCTCGCTGGTCAACAGCGGATCCAAAACGATGCCGTCCGGTCTTCGATTTCATTGCAATACGATACGGTCAAGCAAGCGGAAACGAATGAGACGGCGGTCGATATTGAACGAGAAATGCAGGACCTTTTGATCATCGAACAGGCTTATGCCGCCAATGCGCGCGTGATCCAAACCGCGAGCCAAATGCTCAACCAATTGATGGAGATCTAACCCGATGAGTTCGATTAGCCTCAATGGATTTCTAAGCACTGCCCTATCGAGCAATATCCAAGAGCTGCGCACACAGATTGCCGATCGTGCGAAAGAAGCCACGACCGGACTGCAGGCTGACTTGGTCAAGCATTTGGATGGCCAAATCGACCGCGCGCTTCTGGCGGATCTTGCGGTCAAAGAAAATGCTGACGATCGCGACCGTTTGGAACTGCGCCAGATCCGCCTGTCCATTGTGCAAACCTCGGTGTCGGCGATCCACGATCTTACAGAGGGCTATCAACTCGATATGCGCGCAGCGATTGGCGTGCCCGACGTTCAGCGTCAGACCACCGTCGCTCGCCAAGCCGAAGAAGCCATTTCCGAAGTCTTATCACGCCTCAATGCCCGAAATGGCGAACGGTTCCTTTTCTCTGGCGATGCCACCGCAACGGCGCCCTTCTTAGATGCTGATACCCTGCTCAACGACGTTCGCGCCATCGCGACCGCAGCAACCGATGAAGCTGATTTTGCAGCGCAGGTGCAAACTTATTTTCAAGACCCCGCGGGCGGTTTCCAAACGAGCTTTTATCAAGGCGCCGATACTACAAGCGACCGCGACGCTGTGCTGGCCAACCAGTCGGCCTTTGCAGACCTGTTTCAGGGTTTGAGCGTGCTGGCCTTGGCCGGACCCGGCGAAGGCGTCCCGTTTGCACAAGCGGGAACCGCCGCACTCGATGAGGCGCTCGACCTGCTAGAGCGTGGGCGGACCGGTTTGGTCAATATCGAAGCAGACGTCGGTATTCGACAAGCGAGCCTGTCCTCCGAACAAGAGTTGCTTGAGCGCGAAGCAACTTTACTCACCAATGCATTCGGGGAGCTGGCAGGCAAAGACCAATATGAAGCCGCCACGCAATTGGAGCAACTCGAAACCAATCTCGAGGCGTCTTATTTGCTGACCACGCGCCTCTCCAATCTCACGCTGTTAAATTTCCTACGGTAAAGTGATGCGCTTAATAGTCCTTTCTCTCCTGACACTGTTCACGCTGATGAGCAGTCATTGGCCGCTGGCTGAGGCGCAAACAAAACTGCGCGATGTGCTTGATATTGAGGGTGTGCGCAACAATGACCTGGTCGGCTACGGAATTGTTGTGGGCCTAAATGGAAGTGGCGATTCTGTGCGTAATGCTCCGTTTACTGAGGATTCGCTTTCGCACATGCTTGAGCGGCTTGGCGTGAATGTTCAAGGCGAGGAAATCAAACCGAACAATGTCGCAGCCGTTTTGGTCACCGCGTCACTGCCTGCCTTCGCGCGAAATGGGTCTGCGATTGATGTCTCCGTGGCATCGATTGGCGATGCCAGCAGTATCGAAGGGGGTACTTTGATCCTCACTCCGTTGCGCGGCGCCGACAATGAGGTTTATGC
Source organism: Pseudomonadota bacterium (assembly GCA_039191105.1). Lineage (GTDB taxonomy): Bacteria > Pseudomonadota > Alphaproteobacteria > Caulobacterales > Hyphomonadaceae > Henriciella. The sequence goes on along the minus strand of JBCCXW010000118.1, from coordinate 2,405 downwards.
AGTTGCCCAGGGCAGCGTCATGGTCAGTGGACTGAATGTCGAAGCTGCTGGCGCCCGCGATACGGTCGGCACACCGACCACCGGTGCGATCCCAGGCGGCGCCAGCGTCGAACGCGAAATCGCTTTTGACTTTAACGCTCAAGACTCGCTGACGCTGGCTTTGCACACGCCGGATTTCACCACCGCAGCCCGGGTCGAAGACACCATCAACCAAGCCCTGGGACGGCCCGCAGCCGTGATGCGTGACCCGGGCTCGATTGAGCTTTATCTGGACGGCGCATCCGGCTCGCCAGCGCGCGTTTTGGCAGCGATCGAGAACCTACCCATCCGTGTCGAATCGCCAGCTCGGATTGTGATTGACGAAAAGTCCGGCACGATTGTGCTTGGCCAAGATGTGACAATCTCACAAGTCGCGATCGCGCAGGGCAATATCTCGATCAAAGTTAGAGAGAACCCCGTCGTGGTACAGCCAAATCCGTTCTCGCAAGGCGAGACCATTGTCCTGCCGCGTACGGATATCGCCGTTGGCCAAACCGGCAATCAGAACATGGCCCTGCTAAACGCCAATACAACGCTGTCGCAGCTGATCGATGGATTAAACGCTTTGGGCGTGCGGCCGCAGGAAATGGCGGACATTATCCGGGCCATGCGGGCAGCGGGCGCGATCCATGCCGAATTGATAATCCGCTAAGCCTGGCGCCTATTCCTCAGGCGTTTCGGGCCGCTCCAACACGATCACTTCGTCGCGCTTCAGTTCCATCATTTTGGTGAGGAAGTCTTTTTCCACCTCGTCGGCGACGTCATCGGTGAGCGGCTTCATCCGTTCGAGTTCTGATTTGAGCTGATCCGCCATCCGGTTCGAAATGTTCGAGAGAAAGTGTTCGGCGACTTTGGCATAGCGCGATTGCAAGCACAGCAAGACATTCAGGATGAAGGCTTGGTCCAATGCCTTGAACAGAATTGGCACCTGATTGCGGTGCAGCAACTTTGGAATATCGGCGATTTCGAACATGCCTTTCTGGATCGGGTCGACTTTATCCGCATGGGACTGCGAGAGATAATTCATCAAAGTCGCCCGCCGTTCATTCGGGACCAGGCTGAGCATTTCACCAACGCTCATCAGCTGTGTATCGTCCTCCTCATCCGGCGTTTCGGGCGCGAGGAGGAACTCCATCCGCACCATGCGCGCGATGACGGCATCAATCTCCGGCGCCGGCGGCGGCGGATTGACCATTTCCCCGAGCACTTTGGTTTGCATCTCTTCTGGCAACATGCAGAGCAGTTCAGAGCAAAGAGTTGTATCAAGGTTCTTCAACACCAAAGCTGTAATGTTTGGCGTTAGGCCTTCTAGATATTTGGCGATATGAGCAGGCTCACGGCTCGCCATTTGTTGCCAGATCCGGCTGTAATCCTCAGTCGTCGCTGGTTCCGGAATGATCTCTTCTTCGATCACATCACCCGTACCATATATCACTTGCAGGCGCGGCTCTTCGAGCACCTCGGAGAGGATTTTGCGCGCCGACTCCGGTCCACCGCGAAGCGATCCGCTGGATTGGCGCAAATGGCGCAGGAAGTCGATCACAATCTCGATCAATTGCGCCCGGCTGAGATAGGTAATGGTTTCCAAAGACGCCGCAACATTGGCCATGGCCGCATCATCCAAACGGTCGACGATGGGCTTCGCAGCGGTCTCTCCCAGCATCGCGATGACAACCGCCGCGCGCTGTGATGGCGTCACATTTAAGGGCGATGGCGCGGCGTCGTTTGGGGGTGTTTGAACGCTACTCATTTAGGCATACCCTCTCAAAAGGGCCTCAGTGATTTTAAGCCAGCCATCTGCCAAGACGAAGAAGCCAAGCTTGAAGGGCAGTGAGACCACGGTCGGTGGCACCATCATCATACCGACCGCCATCAGAATGGAAGCGACGACCAGGTCGATAATCATAAACGGCATGAAGACGACGAATCCGATTTGGAACGCGTGCTTGATCTCAGACAGCATGAACGATGTCGCCAAAAGCGAGAATGAAACCTCTTCATCCGCTTCAACCGGCCGGTTCAAGGCGTCTGACAAAACATAAAGCGCCTCTGGGTCGGTGCGCCGCATCATGAACTCACGAAACGGCTCGGTCGTCAGTAGCCAGGCGTCTTGCTCGCTCAGCGCCCCTTCGATGTACGGCGACAGGCCGACCGTCCAGGCCTCCATAAATACCGGTTCCATAATGAAAAAGGTCAGGAACATGGCCAAGGCCATAATCATCATGTTCGGCGGCGCCTGCTGCACCCCAAGCGCTTGACGCAGGATCGAGAAAACAATCACCATGAATGGCAAACATGTGACCATCATGGCGATGCCAGGCACCAAGGACAAAATGGTGACGAACAAGAAAAGCTGGATCACCGTC
>JBCCXW010000117.1:0-11051 GCA_039191105.1 Pseudomonadota bacterium | reverse complement strand
CTGACGCGGCGGTTGACCCTGAAACCGGTATCCAACTCGAGAATGCGATCCTCGCAAGAGCCAGAAATCTCAAAGCCTCCGAACTCGATTAAACCTTCAAGCCACAGGCGCAATGATGGCCTCAAGATACGATCCGCAAGTCGCGGAACCCAAATGGCGTAAAGCCTGGCAACAGGCAGACTTGTTCAAAGCCAAATCGCCGAGCGAAGCCGGTGACGCGCCGAAAGCTTATGTCCTCGAGATGTTTCCGTATCCATCGGGACGCCTGCATATGGGACATGTGCGCAACTATGCCATGGGCGATGTCGTTGCACGCTACAAAAAGGCCAAAGGCTTCAATGTCCTACATCCGATGGGCTGGGACGCCTTTGGCATGCCTGCTGAAAATGCAGCGATGGAAAAAGGCGTACACCCCGGCACCTGGACCTATCAAAATATCGACGCGATGAAGGCGCAGTTCGAAAAGCTGGGCCTGTCGCTGGACTGGTCACGCGAATTCGCGACTTGCGATCCAGACTATTACGGTGAGCAACAGCGTCTCTTCCTGAAGTTCATGGAAAACGGGTTGGTTTACCAAAAGAAAGCCAAAGTGAATTGGGACCCCGTTGACCACACTGTGCTCGCCAATGAGCAGGTGATTGATGGCAAAGGCTGGCGGTCGGGCGCACCCGTCGAACAGCGCGAGCTGGTCCAATGGTTTTTCCGGATCACCGATTATGCTGAAGACCTGCTCGAACAAGTCCAAAAGCTGGAGCGCTGGCCTGAAAAAGTGCGGACCATGCAAGCCAATTGGATTGGCCGGTCTGAAGGGTTACAAATGCGGTTCGAGTGGGTACAAGACGCCCCAGAAAGCCACGCACAGGGCGTAGAGATCTTTACCACGCGCCCTGATACACTTTTCGGGGCAAGTTTTGTTGCACTGTCGCCCGACCATCCTTTAACCATCGAGATGGCCGCAGATAATGCGGATCTTGAGGCGTTTCGCGCCGAATGCGCGAAGGTCGGGACGTCCGAGGCTGATATCGAGAAAGCCCCAAAAATGGGCTTTGAGACGGGCCTGACGGTCAAGCATCCATTTATCGATAACCAGACACTGCCTGTTTACGTCGCGAACTTTGTATTGATGGGCTATGGAACCGGCGCGATTTTCGCGTGCCCCGCGCACGATCAGCGCGATTTTGATTTTGCGCGAAAGTACGACCTGCCGATCCTGCCCGTCGTGAAGCCCTCAGACAAAGACGCAGCATCTGCTGAATGGGTCCGCTCGGGCCGCGGCGAGGACATGGAGGCGGCCTATACCGGTCCCGGGTCGATCATGAATTCGGAATTCCTAAATGATCAAGAGATCACGGCCGCGAAATCAATGGCGATCGCCAAAGTCGAAGACTTGGGCCTCGGCACCGGCACGGTCAATTATCGTCTGCGTGACTGGGGCGTGTCGCGGCAGCGCTATTGGGGCTGTCCGATCCCTGTCATCCATTGTGACGCGTGCGGGATTGTCCCCGTGCCGGTCGAGGACCTGCCGGTGAAATTGCCGGAAGATGTCAGCTTCGACAAACCTGGCAATCCGCTGGAGCATCATCCGACTTGGAAGCATTGTACCTGTCCGAATTGCGGTAAGCCCGCGCGTCGTGAAACCGACACGCTCGATACGTTTAATGATTCAAGCTGGTACTTTGCCCGCTTCGCCAGCGTTGATGATCCAGTGGAGCGGGCCTATTGGCTGCCTGTCGATCAATATGTTGGCGGGATTGAGCATGCGGTTCTCCACTTGCTGTATGCGCGCTTCTTCATGCGGGCCATGCGCGATGTCGGTGAAGTCGATTTGCCGAGTGGCGAGCCGTTCGCGGGCCTGTTCACACAAGGCATGGTGACGCACGAAACTTACAAGTCTGAGGATGGTCGTTGGTTGCCTCCGGCCGAAGTTGAACATCGCGGCGACATCTGGATTGAGCGTGAAACGGGTCAGGCTGTGACCGTCGGTGCCATCGAAAAAATGTCCAAATCGAAAAAGAACACGGTCGACCCGGACAATATCATCGCCACCTTTGGCGCCGACACAGCGCGTTGGTTTGTGCTCTCTGACAGCCCGCCAGAGCGCGATGTGGAATGGACGCAATCTGGGGCCGAAGGGGCAGGGCGGTTTGTTCAGCGCGTGTGGAGCGTGTTTCATGCTTTAAGTGAAGAGACCGCCACGGCGTCAGGCTCGGACTTGGGTGAAGCGACGACGCTTCGACGGGCATCGCACAAAGCGGTGCATGCCATCGACAAGGCGATCGAAGAATTTCGCTTTAATTCGGCGATCGCGTCGATCCATGAATGGGTGAGTGTCCTCAAAAAAGCCGAGCAGGGCGGCGATACGCTTGTCTCGGCGCGGCTGGAAGGGGCGTCCATGCTGGCCCGCTGCTTGGTTCCGTTCATGCCGCACTTGGCAGAAGAGTGCTGGGCCTTGATCAAAGGGGAGGACCTGTGTTCGGCCGCGGCTTGGCCTGACATTGATGAAACGCTTCTGGTCGAAGACAGCGTCACGCTGCCGATTCAAGTCAATGGCAAACGGCGTGCTGAAATTGCGGTCTCAAAAACGGCAGGGAAGGATGACATAGAGGCCACGGCTTTAGCGGAACCGAGCCTGCAATCCTTCATTGCTGATAAAACCATCAAGAAAGTGATTGTCGTTCCCGGTCGGATCGTCAATATCGTGGTGTAATGAGAGTCTTCGCGATTGCTTTTGTGTGCGCCTGCTTAGGGGCCTGTGGTTTCACCCCGCTTTATGCGACCAATGGCCAATCGAGCAATATTTCTGTATCGACGATTGAGGGCCGCGCCGGACATAATCTGCGAAAAGCGCTGCTACAGGAGCTCGCGCCAGGTTTGCCGGGTCTAGACAGCTCCGCGAGCCTGACCATCGATTTGAACGAAACCATTGGCCGATTGGCCTTGTCGCCGGACGAGTCTGCCACCCGAACGGACATTATCGTTCGCGCCGATTATGTTCTCGCCTATGATGACGGAGCAATTTCGGGGCAGTCGACCGCGGAAACCAGCTTCCTCGTACCTAACGCGCCGTTTTCGGACATCTCGGCTCAAATAGATGCGACAGATCGTGCAGTGTTGATCTTGGCACGTCGCGTGGCGGATGATTTGCGCATTCAAATGGCGAATTTAGAATGAAGTTTCAGGGCAGTAGCGTAGAACGCTTTGCGAAGAAACCGGATCCTGCATGTCTCTTTGCTCTGATTTTCGGAGATGATGAAGGTGTGGCTGCGGATACGGCATCGGCTTTGATACACGCATGGGAACGAGACCAGCCCAGCACCGTGCGAACCTTTGACGAAGATGAGGTCAAACGCGATCCAAGCCTCCTTTTTGACGCCCTCTCGGCGGTCTCTTTGCTTGGCGACGGCACGATCATACGGATCCGCGGCAAAGGCGAGAAATTGTTCGGTTTGATGAAAGAAGTGCTGGAATTGCCCCCGGATCGGGTGGCGGCAAAGCTCATCCTCTTAAATGGCAGTTTGAACACGCGATCGAAATTGCGGACGGCCTTTGAGGCGGCGCCAAACGCTGCTGCTTTGCATGTGTTTGCCGATACGGCGTCTGACATGGTTGACCTCGTGCGTCAGTCTTTGAAAGCGTCAAATGTTGAGATTACGGACGATGCGTTGAGCGCTTTTGTCGATGGCTTGCCCGGACACCGCAGCTTGGCCAATGCGGAAATGGAAAAACTCTCAATCTATGCCCATGGGCTGGGGCGCCCGGTTTCAATACAGGATGTCAGATCTTTGTGCGAAACCAATGCCGATGAAAGCGCGCGACGTGCTGTCTTATTGGCGTTGAGCGGGGAGGCTGAGCGTGCGCAAGCTGAACTTGACCGGGTTTTAGATGCCGGTTTGTCTGCGATCAGCCTGATCCGAATGTTCGAAATGGAGGCGACGCGGATGCTTGCCGCGCAGGCTTTGCAGGGCGAGGCTGGGGGCGGCAATATTGGCATGAAACTAAAGCCGCCGGTTTGGAAATCAGACTGGCCAGCGCTTCAGGCGCGCCTGCGCAAATGGCCGACGCCGCGCCTTGTCCGCCTGATGGAGCGCCTGCATGATTTGGAGCGAATGGCGAAGTCGCCTGGCGGATCTGGCCTCGCAGATCCGGCCATGCGGGCGCTGTTTGTCAGTCTCTACAAAGCGGCGGCATCGGTGGCGTAAGCGTAGTCACGAATGAATGACTGGAAGTTTACCGTGAGCTTTGCCAAGGATCGGGTGGGAGGCGTTCCATGACATTTTTGTTCAAGTTCTTATTTCTGGTCTTTGCTTTGGCGCAATTTTTGGTGCCGCGGCTACCGGCATTTGGCATCGGACAACCGATAGGGGATCGGGCCGTCGCGGCGGGTGTACCGCCAGAGCTGCCGGTTGGCGGGTTTTTCGCGATATGGGGTGTGATCTTTACCGGTCTTGTTTTGATCGCAGTTCTCAATTTGCGGGCGCCAGATTATACCAGCGAACGCATCTCACCGCCGCTCACATTTGCGGCGCTCGGCACCTTAGTCTGGATGCTCAGCGCACAAGGGATTGGCCATCCTTGGCTTGACTTGCTGCTGCTCTTTCCGATCGCGTTTTTTACCTGGCAAGCGGCGTATCGCTTGGATCGCGGGAAAAGCTATGATGGCACCGCCCGCGCGCTGCTTTACGGCGTGACGGTGGGCCTATTTGCCGGCTGGCTCAGTGTTGCGATTTCGATCAGCCTTCCGGACGTGATGCGTGCCGCACTGGGACGGGGTGCGAGTGATGCGGTTTGGCAATCCTTATGGATCTCGATCCTGCCCGCCGCCGGCATGGCATATGTTTTTGCCACCTATGTCAGCCGCAATGGCTGGTACTTCATCGCCGTCGCGTGGGGCCTAATCGGCATCCTTGTGAACAATTGGGCCCGATTGGGCACGCACGCTTTGGCTATCGCCACAGCCTGCGTTGGGCTGGTGGTGATTTATCATCGCATTCGGTTTGGGGCGCGCGGCAGTTATCCGGCCAAACCTTGAGCTTGCGCATTCAGCGCAGCAACCAGCGCATCGCTGATCTCGCCGTCTGTTTCTAAACCACTATCGGCTTGAAACGCGCGGATCGCTGTCCGCGTTCCAGCGCCCGCAACTCCATCTGGCGCGCCGGCATCATATCCTAGTCCGTTTAGCACGGTTTGGATCGCGACCACTTGAGCTTGCGTAGAACGATCCCAAGTCTGCGAGCCAAACTCGCCATTCGCCTCTGGATCGCGGCGCGATACCGTCCACACACTGGCACGGCGCTGCGCCTGTTGCGCTTTATCCAGCGGCAAAGCTTCGCGCAGTGTGGCGACATTGCCAGGGGCGCTCGCGTCGCCGCTCGCCGCAGCAATCTCGTACCAGTAGAGCGCTTCGACTTGGCTGGGTGAGATACCAAGGCCGTTTTCATACATCAGTGCCATATTGTATTGGCTATCGACGACACCGAAATCAGCCGCTTTTCGCGTCCATTCTGCGGCTGCCGCATACGATTGCGATCCGCCCTCGCCGTCGGCAAAGAAAACCGCGAGGTCGTGCATCGCTAAGATATTGCCGCCATTTGCGGCGCGCTCGGTCCAGGACCGGGCGATCTTAAAGTCTCTCGGCACGCCCAAACCGCGCTCATGTAATTTTGCGAACTGATATTGCGCCGCGGGCAAGCCTTGCTCGGCAGCGCGACCGATGAACTCGGCGGCTGCGACATGGTCTTGTGCTTGGTGGCGTTCCAGACCCCATTTGAACTGAGCAATTGGATTGCCGTTCAGAGCGGCGCGTTCCAGCGTGAGCGCCATCGGAATTTCGGGGAGATCGGGGGTTTCGGTTGGCGCCGCTGCTGCAACGGTTTCGACGGGCGTCGCGGTTTCGCCAATGCCAGCGGTGCTGCCCTCTTCGAAAAGATCTTCCTCAAGAGCCTCATTCACCGCTGCGCTCAATGGCGCTTCGGCGAATTCGACGCCGGTGAGCGATGGTTCCTCTGCCGCGGCCAAGGTGGCTTCGTTCGACGCAACCAAGCTGCTTTTTGTAACGATGGTTGGCGCATCCGAGGTTTCGGTGAATATCTGCTTGCCACGCAACGCGACCCATCCACCAGCGCCGGCTGCCGCGAGTGCAAACACAGATGCGGCGGCCATAATTGGGAATTTCCGTGCGCCCGATTTGCCTGTTTTGGGCGTCGCAGATGCCGCTGAGCGCCGTCCGCGCCGCAGTTTTGAACCGGATTTCGGATCGTCTGCGGCTGCAATTGCGGCTTGTCGCGCACGACTTAGATAGTCGGTTGCGCCGTCTTGCGTGTCTTCGAGCAAGTCGGACCCAGCCTCATCAAGGTCGTCTGTGTTATGCGCCAGCTCTTCGTCACCATAATCAGGCAAAAACTCCGCGAGATCCTCTGGCGTCTCCTCATCCGAAGCAAATGCCGCCTCGGCGGCAGGATCAAGCTCATCTCCGAAGACATCTGAGTCGCGCGCTTCCTCTTGCGCTTCATCCCAGCTGCCGAGTTCCGTGAGCGGATCGTCTTCCGGCGTAGCGTCCGCGATAGCGTCTTCGCTTTCTTCGACGACGAGCGTATCCATAGAGTAAGGATCGTCGGTGGCTTGCTCGACGGGATCCTCTAACGCGTCCGGCGTTGCATCGGCTGCATCAAAATCTGGCAGTCCGGAAAGATAGTCGGCATCTTCCGTCTCGGTAGGTGCATCGATCGACGCGGATACCTGCTCGCCCTCCGGCTCTGGCTCAGGCGCGGCTTGATAATCTGGTGTCGGTTCGAGCGCAATCGGGGTTTGATCGACTTCCATTTCCCGCATTTTTGGAAGCGGCTCGGAACTGTTACTGGCCAAAGGTGGGGCGGTGAAATCCTCCAGCGCTTCGAGCCGAGAGGCGAGCGACAGGATCGCGCGCTGAACCGGCGAAACCGCTGTCTTGGTTTGGCTCTGCATATCGGCCAACCGGTCGGAAATATTGGCCAAGGCATCCGACAGCCGTGTCTCATGGCGGACTTCGGATGCAGAGAGTTTCTCGTCCAGCGTCCGCTGCGCTTGTTCTTGCCGCGCCTGGACATGTTTGATTGCCGTGGCGACTTGCTCACCGACTTGTTCGATCGCGGACGCGCTGCGGCGTTCGCTTTCGACCACGCGTTGATCGACCGTCGCCGACAATTGCTCGACCCGATCGCCAACCGTCTGGATCGCCGCGGCACTGCGTTCTTCACTGGCGCGAATGCGGTCGTCAAAGGATTGCGAAAGCCCTCCAACTTGCTCGCCAACTTGTTCGATTGCGGCGGCGTTGCGCAACTCGGCTTCGACCACGTGTTGATCAAGCGTGCTTGAGAGGTCTTTGATTTGAGCGCCGAGACCATCCAAGCTGGTTGCGACGTCTTCGGCTTCGAGCGCGTGAACCCGGGCTTCCAAAGAACCCATAAGATCTGGATTGGCGCCAGCCGCGGCCCGCTCAATCTCATCTGCCAATTGCAAACGCGATTGCTCAACGCTCGATCGCAAGTCTTCGGCGAGGGCATCAAAGCGCTCTTCGAACTGGCGACGCCAGCTCTCGGCTTGCTCTGGATTGGCCATCGCGGCGACGGTATCGATTCGTTGATCGACATTGGCGAATGTGTGCTCAAGCGCCTTCAATGCCGAATCGGTTGTGTTTTCTGCGCGCTGCAATCGATCCTGGATGCGCGCCAAAGTGCTTTCCATAGACGATAATGCACCCGAGACGTCCCCCTCAACAGATCGCATACGCGAGTCGACTTCATCGACTTTGGCGAGCGTATTGGTGACTGAATTTTCAATCGCTGAAAACCGTTCTGAGAGATGTCGGGACGTGCCCTCGGCGCGCAATTCGGCTTGTTCGACAGCCTTTTCTACGCGCTTGGCGGCATCAGACAGGGTTGATTCAACTTTCAGCTCAATCCCGTCCACCCGCTCAGCCATATCGCTAAAGCCCGATTCCACGCGGCCTTTCATGGCGGCGGATTCATCTTGCGTGAGACGGCTTTCTTCATACACGTGCGAGGCCAGCTTGCCGAGCGCATCTTCAAGCGCCTTCATCGCCTCGAGATTGTGCTTCCCGCTATCATCGGTCTCCAAAGTTTGAACTTTGTCCTGGAGCATTTCATGCGTTTCGCGCAGCTCATCGATCATACGCTCGACTTCGGCGGCCATTGCCGACGTCGAGTTCTCGGTGTTTTCGAGCCGCGCCAATAGGCCGAGCACGGATTGATCGATCCCAGTAATCGCTAAGGTTGATCGCGCTTCGACGGCCTCGATTCGCTGCGCCAGGCCATCAAGCGCGACGGGGCGACTTGTGGTTGTATCGTAAGGGAAATCTCTGGGTCGCGCTTCGCTATGACCTTCCAGCAATAGATTGTTTATATAGTCGCCCAGGGTGACGCCTTTCATCCGCGCTTTCTCTTTCGCGACGGCGCGGGCCCGATCGTCTACACCTTTGACGCTCCAGGAACCATATTGGCTCATCCCAGTACTCCAGCTCAGCACGCTTTTGATTCGTTCTAGCGCGCATACGACTTCATGAAACCCAGAAATGCAGGGAACGCTATTAATGCTGAGTTAAAAAGGTAAACGCTAGAGGTTAAATTCGTAAGCTTTGTTCATACACTTTGACAACTTATCCAACCTGACGTTGACGTTCGCGTAAAGACGATGCATACTCTGACCCATGCCAGATACCGTACCTTCACTTGCTATCGCTGACTCGCGCACCTATTCGATTTCGGAATTGGCCCGTGAGTTTGGAATCACCCCACGCGCGCTTCGGTTCTACGAAGACAAAGACATGCTTCATCCCGCTCGGGACGGCATGACCCGCGTTTATTCACACCGCGATCGCGGGCGGGTCAAAATCATCGTTCGCCTAAAGCGGCTTGGATTGCCCCTCGCTGATATCCGCGAAATTCTCGATCTCTATGGGCTCGAAGATGGCCAGCGCGCCCAAATGCGCATGTCGTTGGTCAAGTTTCAAAACCAGATCAAAGAGCTCGAAAGCCAGCGCGAAGACATCGAAATGGCCTTGCAAGAATTGCACAATGGCATTGAGTGGTTGGAAGAGCAGCTCGAGAAGATCGGGCCCGGCGCTGCAGAGGCCGAAAATTTGAAGGCCTATGATGCGGTTGCGCGCCGTCAGCTTGATGACGCCTAAAGCCGTTTCGTTTCGCTCTAATAACTTGAATGACCTTTCCAAACCGTGACGCTACATCAGCGCCACGGTTTGTTGATCACACTTTAGGGAACCCATAATGCCACGTTACGACGCCCCGATCCGCGACATGCAGTTCATTTTGCATGATGTTTTATCCATCCAGAACTATTCCAACCTGCCCGGATTTGAGGAAGCGACCCCTGACTTGGTCGATGCAATCTTGGAGGAATCGGGAAAATTCGCGAAAGAGGTTCTGTTTCCGCTAAACAAAGTCGGCGATACGCAAGGCTGCATCCGCAATTCCGATGCGAGCGTGAAAACTCCGGATGGTTTCCCAGAAGCGTATCAGCAAATGGTCGATAATGGCTGGCCATTGCTCGGCAAATCACCTGAGATGGGCGGCCAAGGTCTGCCTTACGTTGTCAACATGGCGACCAGCGAGATGACATCATCGGCCAATATGGCATTTGCAATGTATCCGGGCCTGACATCGGGTGCATTTGAAGCCTTGATGGCGGGCGGATCAGACGAACAGAAAGCCAAATACGGACCCAAAATGGCATCTGGCGAATGGGCCGGTACGATGAATCTGACTGAGCCCCAGTGCGGAACAGACCTCGGTCTGATCAAAACCAAAGCGGTGCCACAACCGGATGGCTCTTATAAAATCACGGGCCAGAAGATTTGGATTTCGGGTGGCGAGCAAGACCTGACAGAGAACATTATTCACCTCGTGCTCGCGCGGATTGAAGGTGCGCCTGAAGGGATCAAAGGCATTTCGCTCTTCGTCGTGCCGAAATACATCGTCAACGATGATGGCTCCCTGGGCGAGCGGAACGCGGCTTCTTGCGGCGGCCTGGAAGAAAAGATGGGCATTCACGGCAATGCGACCTGCGTTATGAACTATGATGGCGCGACCGGGTGGCTTGTCGGTGAAGAGCACAAAGGCATGCGCACCATGTTTGTGATGATGAACGAAGCGCGCTTGGGCGTCGGCATGCAGGGGCTGAGCCAGGCCGAAGTTGCCTATCAAAACGCTGTCGATTTTGCCAATGACCGCCTTCAAGGCCGGTCGCTGAAAGGCGTTCAGGCGCCCGACAAACCCGCCGACCCAGTGATCGTCCACCCGGATGTGCGACGCATGTTGATGGATCAAAAGTCTTTCATCGAGGGCGCGCGCGCCTTCACATATTGGACGGCGCTTTATGGCGACCTGCACCATAAGTCTCCAGACGAAAAAGTTCGGGAGAAAGCCGAAGATTATATGGCGCTGATGACGCCGGTCTTGAAAGCCTTCCTGACCGATCGCGGATTCAAAATGGCCAATGAAGCCCTGCAAATCCATGGCGGGTCTGGCTTTACCCAGGAATGGGGCCTCGAACAATTTGTCCGCGATTGCCGAATTACGCTCATCTACGAGGGTACGAATGGCATTCAGGCATTGGATCTCGTGGGTCGTAAGCTCGCTTCAAATGGCGGGCGCGCCGTCTTCAGCTTCTTTGCTGAGATGGATGACTTTATTGGCAGCCATGAAGGCATAGAAGAACTTGAACCGTTCATTGAGGGCTTGAAGTCTGCCAAAGCCCAACTCCAAGACGGCACAAATTGGCTGATGCAAAATGGCATGACCGACTTCAACAATGCTGGCGCGGCTTCGTCTGATTATCTTCAGCTCTTTGGCCTGACAGCCCTGACTTACATGTGGGCGCTGATGGCGAAGGTCGCTCTGGAGAAGAAAGGCGATGATCCGTTCTATGACGACAAGCTCGTGACCGGGCAGTACTATGTCTCTCGCGTCCTGCCGGAAGCGGCCTCGCACTTGGCGAAGCTGAAAACAGGCGCAGATCTAATGATGGCGCTGCCAGCTGAT
>JBCCXW010000116.1:0-11172 GCA_039191105.1 Pseudomonadota bacterium | reverse complement strand
GCGTCTGTGGAACAAGGCGACGTGACCCTGACCGGGCCAGGTGTGACCGGTCTCGCTGCTGGCGCCTTTGCGTTCGATCCTGAAACGGGCATTGCGACCTATACGTTCTCACCGCCAACCGGGACGTGGGAAGAGGGCGCGTTTACCGCGACTCTGGCGGAAGGGTTTGTGACCGATGCAGAGGGCAATCCAAATCAAGCGGTCAGCACCATCGCAAACGTCGATGTGCCTTTACCCGATATCACTGTGGCGATCGCTGCCGATCAAGTCTCGGTTGCCGAGGCCGAAGGGGCGCAGGCAGGCTTCACTGTGACGCTGTCTGAGGCGGTCCCAATTGGCGCGACAATTGAGGTTACGTACACGGTGGGCGGTCTCGGCGACACGGCCGTAGAAGGCGCAGACTATGTAGCGCAATCGGGCACGCTGATCTTCACAGAAGGTGAAATCAGCCTGCCGATCACCGTTGATCTGATCAATGACGCGATCACCGAAACCGCTGAGACCTTCAGTGTGTCGATTACCGGCGCGACCTTGGACGGGGAATCGCTCACCGTCGAGACGCCTTCCGCCAGCACTGAAATCGCGCTCGAAACCGATAATGTCGGTGGCGAAGGGGACGAGCAAATCACCGTTCTGGACAGCGATGAGATGGTCGACATCTCATCGGGCGGTATGGACACGATTTCGGGGGATCCGGACAAGTTCGATGACTTGACCATTATCGGCTTCAGCACCGACGACACCATTGAAATCACCAATACAGAGCCGGATGCGACCCTTGTCGATGTGCGCGAAGGCTCCACGGTGGTCGGGATCGATAGCGATGGCGACGGGGTCGAAGACACCACAATCACGTTCGAGAACCTCGTCGATCCAACCCCAGATTCACCGCTCGGCATCGAAGACTTCACCTTCGAATATGATGACGGAACCGGGTCTGCAAACCTGTCCTTCACGCCGCAAGAGATTGAAGTCTCAATGACCATTCCTCAGGGCCAAGCGACGACCTTGGTCGAGGAGGACGAGGATTTCGTCGAGATCACGATCAGCCTTTCTGAGATCGCCGATGAGGACGTCACCGTCACCTTCGATGTGACCGGCGATGCCACGGCAGGCGACTTCTTTGTTGATCCGCCAATGTCCGTGGCGATTCCCGCAGGGCAGCTCACGGCGCCGCTCTTCTTGGAAATCCTCAATGACCAATTGGTTGAGGCACCGGAGGCGCTAAACCTCGCCATCACCTCGACGACGGTCGGGGCGATCAGTGCCACGAATGGTGGTGTCAGCTTTACGATTACCAGCGGCGATATTGAGCCGCCGGTGACAGGTGATCCGATTATTATTGAGGCCGAGGATTTCACCGGGCTGAACGATAGCGCATATTTCGCACAAGGCTCCTCTTCTGCGTCCAACAATGCCCTGATCCGTTTGAACAGCCAGGATCCAACCACGGTGGAAACCGAGCTGCCGGAAGACGTGATGCCAGGAATCTACAAAGTTGAGGTCACCTATTTCGATGAAAGTGATGGCCAGTCTTCTGCTTCAGCTCTGATCGGTGACGACGTCATCGGCGCTTGGGTGTTCAATAATGATGGCGGTGGGACAGCCGCCCAGGCTCAGAACCTGCGGACCATTGAGTTTACGAACGTCACCATCAATCAAGGGGACGTCTTCAAGCTGATCGGCGAACGCGATGCCGGCGAATTTGTTCGGATCGACAAGATCACGCTGACCCGCACCGATGATTTGCCAACCAATCAGCCACCAACGGGCACCGATATTCAGGACCAATCGGTGAATGAAGGCGCCAATGTTGATATCCCGATCGACTATAGCGATCCGGAGCAAGACACACTTGTCATTTCCGCCAACTTGGCCGGCGATTTCCCGCTGCCAGATTGGCTCACGCTCGGTGAAAGCGGCCTCTCAGGGATGGCCCCGGCGGAGGCTGCAGGTCAGACCTTAGACATCGTCGTTACGATAGATGACGGCAACGGAAATGTGGTGATCGACACGTTTGCGCTTTCGATCAATGATATTAGCGGCCCGGTGGCAAATGTCTCAACGGGCGGCATTGTCGGCAATCAGGATGCCTTGTCGATTACGGTGACCTTCACCGATGCGACCGGTATTGAGCCGCTCAGCATCGATCCGAGCGATCTATCAGTCGAAGGATCTGACGGCACGACCTATCCAGCATCTGAGGTCATGTATGATGTCGGCGCGGGCATTGCCACTTTCACAGTGCCGGCACCTGTCGGCGGATTCCCGCCCGGCGAATACGGGGTCTCGCTTATCGAAGAGGCGGTTGACGATACGCTCGGCAATTCTTCCTTGGCCACAGCGCCGGAACTGTTGATCATCGAAGACACCTCGGCGGCGATCGGCGCCAATCTCGATGAAGATTTAGACGATGATGGCACCGTCAATAGCGAAGACGCTGATATCGACGAAGACGGGGTTCTGAACCCTGAAGACGCCTTCGCGTATGACGCCGCCAATGGAAATGAGGCGCTTTCTTCCGTCGGTGCGATCACGATCGATCTCGCGGGTCTTGTCGCCGGCGACTCACCGTTCAAGGCGGGCTTTACCGGGGTGATGCAACCCTTTAGCGACACCACGGTTGAGCTGGACTACGCGACCAATAATGGCGCCCAAATCGTCGAAACGGAGAATGGCAACCGGCTTGTGGTCGAGTCCTCCCCGACCGACACCAATCAGGGCCAATCCGCCTTTACCTTTGGCGCCACCGTGGCCGATGATTTCACCCTGTCGGGCACGTTCGATAACCCCTATTTTGGCGGTAATGAAACACCCGCCAACTTCGAGCAATATGGTCTCATTGTCGGTCTCGATGGCGGTACATTTGTGAAATTTGTCACCGGCACGCCGGGCGCAGACTTTGAGCTTTCGGGCAAAACCGGAAATGTCGATGGCACAAATCCGCCAAAGACGACGCCGCTCACCGACAAAGTCTCACATGCGGCGATCACGCTAGACATGGATGTCGAAGTCACGCCGACCGAGGTCATCTTTGCTGGCTCGTGGACCACGCTCGATGTCGCCGGTAACACGCTTCAGACGGGCGCTATGGCGCCGCTGACACTGACCTCCGGCGCTTTGTTTGATGCCATCCAAGCGGGTGACACCGCGGTGTCTTTTGGCATCACGCACACTCAAACCTCAGGTCCAGATGATCCCTTCCCGGTTAGCCTATCCGCGCTCTCTCTAATTGATGGCAATCTCGATTTGGAAGGCCCAACCGCGGTGCTCAGTGTCGAGCCGGTGGTTGATAGTCTCACGGATATTGTGATCACGGCAACGTTCGCAGATGAGACCGGTATAGAGCCGACATCACTGGACGGGGACGAGATCCTGTTGACCTCGGATTCCCTCGATGACGTTATCCCGGTCCCGCTCGTAACGGTGAATGAAGATGGCAGCGTCACCTATACGTATACTGCTCCGGAAGGCGGCTGGCTCGGCTCGGGCTTCTCGGCGTCGCTGGTCGAAGGCACGGTCACCGATACGGCGCCTGCGGCCAACACCAATGCGGCGGGTACACCGATCAATTTCACGATCAGCGATCCGGCGACCCCCGGCGCCAATCTGGATGAGGATTTCGACAACGATGGCAGCTTGAACAATCAAGATGGCGACATCGATCAAGACGGCATCGTCAATGCAGATGACCGGTTCGCCTATGATGAGACCAATCAGGGCGTCGATTTGACCAACATCGGTCAGTACAATATCGCGATTGCCGAACTTGAAGCTGGCGACTCGCCCTTCACAGCGGGCTTCACGGGTGTGAACCCGACCTTTGCTGGCGTCATCAATGAATTGGACTATGCCACCAATAATGGTGCCCAAATCGTTGAGACAGAGAACGGCAAGCGCCTACAGGTCGAATCCAGCGCGTCTGACACCAATAATGCGGTGTCTGCTTTCACCTTCGGGGCCCAAACCGGGTCGGAATTCACCTTTACCGGAAAGTTCGACAACCCGTATTTCGACGGTGTGGAAACGCCGGCCAATTCCGAGCAATATGGTTTGATTATTACTGTTGGTGGCGGCGACTTCTTGAAGCTGGTCGCCGGATCTCCGGGCGCGGCGTTCGAGCTCTCCGGCAAGACCGATAATGTCGGCTTCGACGGTGCCGACTTGAAAGTCACGCCGGCGGGGGTCGACAATACCGCTTACGCGTCAGTGGAGCTGTCCATCGACACGGTGGTAACCCCAACAGCCGTCACCTTCACGGGGAGCTTTACGACCTTTGACGCGGCTGGCAACGTGCTCGCCTCCGGGGCGATTGGCACCAAGACTCTCACCGAAGGGGATCTGTTCGATGCCTTGCAAGGGGGTGCAGATGTGCCCGCCTTCGGTCTCACCCATACGCAATTTGGCGGGCCGAATGATCCGTTTACGGTGAGCCTCGAAAGCATGTCGCTGACCGATGGCAATATCGATGCAGCGGGTCCAACCGCGGCGATTGTGGCCGATGACATTGCGGATGGCGACAGCGACATCGTGGTCACGGTGTCGTTTGATGATGCGACAGGCGTCGATGCCGCCACCATTAATGGGGATGAGCTCGTGCTCACCTCTAATGATCAGGCCGACATCATTCCTGCCGCTCAGTTTGTCGACAATCAAGACGGCACTTATACCTACACGTTCCCAGCGCCTAATGGTGGGTGGAGTGGCACGGCCTTCTCGGTGGCTCTGGCCGCTGACAGCGTCGCCGACACGCTCGGCAATCAGAGTGTACCTGGAGCGCCGATCGACTTCGGACGCGATGATGTCGATCCGGTGGACGATGTGTTCGCCAATATTACCGGTGTCGACACGAATGGTCTGTACGACAATGGCGAAACCGGTTCGGTTATCCTGACGGTGATGGACGGGGTAAACAATGTCCGCTCCTCGAATTTTGGGGCGAACTCGTTCGAGCTCACCAATACGGGCGAAAAGCAAGTCGCTGCGGTGTTTATCGACGTCCGCGACGCGCTTTACGGCGATAGCGTGTTCGACTTTGACGGCACAGGCGGCGATACGTCGGCGAAGGTCTTCCAAGTTAATAATGAAACCGGCAATGGCACGGGCGCCTTCTTTGAGGGAGCCGACAGTTACTTCCTGCCAGGCACCCAGCCGATCCCGAACACATCTGGCGCGGGCCTCACCGCATCTGGCGGCTTCCGCGGCTTGTTGATCAAGTTCAATGGCAGCAATGAGGGCTTTGGCACCGGCGAATTGGTTGGCTTCTCTGGCGATATGGATCCGAACTCGATTGCTGGCCTCGCGAAGGGCGGTGATTTCGGCGTCGATCCAGGCGCGATCGATGGCTGGGATGTCGGCGGCATTTCTGGCGCCGAACTGATCGGCTCCAAGTTCACGGCGCTGTTCGATGACGGCACCACGGCGGAAGGGTACTTGCACTCTGACACCTCGCTCGCCGGTAGCGTCGGTGAGGCGGTCCAAGGCCGCGCAACCTCCGAAGTCTCTGTGTTCGTGAACGGGTTCACCAGCGCCGATGCGGATGCCACCTATGGCGGCATTGAGCCGGTGATCATCATTACCGGCACGCCCGGCGATATGGTTCGCGTGGTCATGTCCCAGGGCTTCAACCCGGTGACCAATGATGCGGGCGGCGTTGCTGATATTGTCGCCAATCGTCTCGCCACCCAGCATCCTGAGTTTGAGGCCAATAATGCCTTCAATGTTCAGACCGTGGATGTCGAGATCGGCCCGAATGGCACCGCTCAGGTGCCCGCTGGCGCATTCGATTACAATGCGGAGCCGAGCAATGTTGACAATCCAGACCTCGGGACGTCACCGATCGCGGTGACAGCCGCGGTCATCGTCGACGCGACCAATACGGACGTAACTGAGAAAGTCGCGCTCGGTCCGGTCGCGGATCCGGTCTACTTGACCAATCCGACACAGACGCCCGTCGATCCAACCCCACCGGCTCCGGAAGGATATTTCGCCGGCATCGATACGGGCGGTGGCTACCGCTTCAAGGTCCAAATTGAAGATTCGAACATCGATAATGGTGGACAAAACCCCGGTGGCGACTGGGTGTTTGTGCCCGATGGTCAAAGCAGCCTCGGCGACGCTCAGGGCACGGGCTCCTACTTCTGGGAGTTTCTCGGCGACGGGAATCTCGCGCCAAACGCTCCGCAAGAGGACAGCATCCTAACCTTCAGCATCTTCATTCCAGAAGGTGAGGGTGGCAGCTATACGTTGCGGGTCCGGTCTGGACGCGAAAGCAACGATCCAAGCGATGCGCGCAATGATGTCTGGGTCCGGATTGATGGGGATGCGGAAGCCTTACAGGTGAACGAAACCAATAGCGTCTCCAATGATGGTTTCATCAAAGTCTTTGGCAATACAACGGGAAGCTGGGGCTACGCTCAGACGATTGACAGTGTGTCAGAAGAAGAACCGAACTTCGGGGCGGTTTTTGATCTTGAGCCAGGCTTTCATACGATTGAGCTTGCTGGCCGCTCACCTGGCTTCAATATCGACTTTATTGAGTTGAACAAAGGCGGAAACCCGAGCCCGACGGCCGCGAACTCAACCTTCGTCGCGACCGGCGATACCGCGCCGGTGGTCGACGAACAGATCGCAGACATTAATCTGCAACTCGGTGATACGCTCAGCTTCGAGATCCCAAGCGATGCCTTCTTCGACGCTGATGGTGATACGCTGTTCATCGATATCCCGAACCTGCCGGTGGGTTTCAGCTTCATCAATGGGGTTCTGTCTGCGGGGTCAGATCTGCCGGCGGACACTTATCCGATCACCGTCACGGCGACGGATGACGATTTGAATGTTGCGCTGCAGACGTTTGTGGTCATCGTCAGCGACGATGTTCAGGTCAATACGCCGCCAACTGCGAATGATGACAGTGCGAGCACAGCCTTAAACGATGCGGTCGCCGTAAATGTCCTGGCCAATGACACTGATCCTGAGGATGATGCCTTAACGGTCGATAATTTCAGTCAAGGCTCAAGCGGAAGCGTCGTGGATCTCGGCAATGGCGTTCTGCAATACACGCCAAACGCTGATTTCGTCGGCAGCGACAGCTTCACCTACACGATTTCAGATGAAGAGGGTTTGGAAAGCTCAGCCACAGTCAATGTCACGGTTACTGATCCAAGCGCGTTCAATGTGATTTCGGCGACGGTCGGCAAGCAGAATTTGCAAGGCACCTTGGCGGCCGATGCGTTTACGTTCACGCCGGGCACATCGGTCAACGGCGCGATTGATACCATTCGCGACTGGGCCCCAGGCGATGTCATCGATTTGAGCGCGCTTGGCCTGACAGAGGATGAGTATGAGATTCGGACTGTGTCCGGAGGGTCTGTGCTGAAACTGATCGAAGGCTTCGGCGCTGGCGAGTTCCACGTTAAGATTGATCTGAATGGCAATAGCCAGCAAGCGGTGCTCGATTCGGTCATCTACGACTCTGGCAGCCCGCCACCGCCACCGCCTCCTCCGCCACCCCCGCCGCCGCCGACGGCGCCGGACGCGGTGGATGATGCGGGCAGCACCACGATCAATGCGGCCACAACCATCAATGTTCTGGCCAATGATAGCGATGCCAATGACGATGCGCTGAGCGTCTCAGGCTTCAGTCAAGGCAGCAATGGCGCTGTCGTCGATCTTGGCAATGGCAATCTGCAATACACGCCAGGTCAGGGTTTTGTCGGAACCGACACGTTCACTTACATCGTGTCGGATGGTGACCTCACCTCGCAAGCGACCGTCACCGTATCTGTGACCGATCCCGGCGCGTTTAATGTCATCGCAGCCAGCGTCGGGAAGGAGAACCTTCAAGGCACCTCTGCCGCAGACGCGTTCGTCTTCACCCCAGGCACGTCCGTCAATGGCGCGATTGATACTGTTCGGGACTGGGCCCCAGGCGATGTGATCGATTTGAGTGCCCTTGGCTTGTCCGAAGGAGACTTTGAATTGCGCACCGCTGGCAGTGGCTCAATCATCAAATTGATTGAGGGCTTCGGCGATGGAGAATTCCATGTCAAAATCAACCTGAATGGCTTCAGCCAAGACCAGTTGCTTGACTCGGTTATCTACGCGTCGACCGCATCCCTGACCAGTCTGGCGGCGGGCCCAGCCGCTGCCAAAACCACCCCGTTCGATGAATTCTCGGATGATAGCAAAGACACGAGCGTGATCATGACCCCGATCAAAGCGTTCGAGACCGAGCCCGAGACGGTCACCAGCTTGGTCAGCAATCTGTTCGAGCCCGCCGCATCTGAACCCTCGATTGTGGATGATTGGTTCGACGGATCACCCGCTCAAAGCGGGGGCAGCACAAGTGGAGGCGCTCAACCGGTGGTCATCTTCAGCGACCTCACGGACGCCTTTAACACCGAAGATAGCATGATCAGTCGATCAGACTGGGACATCGCCTAAACGGCCTCATCAAGGAAAAACGCCGACGCACTGCGCTCGTCGGCATTTTTCAGTACGGACGACGCAGGACCGCCGCACCTTCAGCGATCTTGGATCAGCCATGCGCCAAGAAGCAAGAGCGCGACGCCGGCGGCGCGCTCCCATGTCACGCTTCGGACAAGCTGGTTGAATGCCCCGAAATGATCGTAAACCAGTGACATGATTAGCTGCCCCGCAATCAGAGCACCAATCCACGGCGCGACGCCGACCCGCGGGATCGCAACCACGCTGAGCGTCACCAAAAATGCGCCGTACAACCCGCCGCTCCACGCCCACCATGGCGCCTCTGCCATGGAAGAGGGCGCAGGGATTGTGCTTCGCATCATGATCAGAACGAGAGACAGCGAAAGGGTCCCCACCAGAAATGATGTAAAGGACGCGTTTACGGCGCTGCCGACATGCTTGGCGAGTTCTGCATTCACGGGGCCTTGCGCGGCGACGGCGCCGCCGGCCGCAAGCCCAATCACCAGCCATAAAAGAGTATTGCTCAATCTCTTCCGTCTCCACTTACTTATACTTGATAGCCTATAGTATTAGCCACCTCCACTTCGAGATGCGATCGCCACGTTCCGTGATCTTATGTTCGAAGCGGCTCAAGATTTTCGCCAAACCATTTTGACGTCCGCTGTTTTCTCTTCGTTGGCGTCACCATTGGTCCATTCGACCTCGCTGAAGCCGCGTTTTGCATAGAAGTTTCGAGCAATCTGATTTCTTTGGAACGTCCACAGCCTCAGAACCGGAGATGAGTCTTGCGCCAAACGCAGCAATTCAGAGCCGACACCGATCCGAAACGCGTTTGGCGATACATACAAATGGTTCAGCCATCCATCACCGAACGCCACAAATCCAGCCAAGTCTTGGGCCGTCTCTGTATGCGCGACAAATACGGTCTGTTCAGCAATCACCTGGTTTCGGAAAAACTCGAAATCTTCCTCTGCAGAGTGTCGCACAGGTAACCATGGCATGGCCTGCGCACGCGCCGTTCGATGAATCTCTGCAATTCTACGTGCGTCATCGAGGGTTGCGGGCCGTATGTTCATGTCGAAAATCATGCAAATAGCCGACACATCCGGCAAGCTTAAAACGGTTTCTCGGCTGATTGCCGAGCGAGATATTCCTCAGCCTGCAGTCTTATCACGGGTGATTTTCTCGCGGCCGAGCAGTCTGAGCACCAAATTGCGCCCGGCTCGCAGCCATGGGTACAAAAGCGCCGCACGCGTTGGGGAAGCGAACACCCAGGCATTTATCCGATGAAGGACCCCGACGGGTTCGCTGAGCATGGCCAGCGCGTGGATGCAATCCGCGCCATGATAGAGGGTCCCAGACAGTTTAAGCACCATGCCCTCGTCTAAGTCTAAACCTTGGCGTTGGACCTCTTCGAATTCCGGGCCGCCATCTCTGGCATTGATCAAGGCGATTGGGCCGACGGCGCGGCGTATGCGAACCCATTTCGCATATTGGCGGCAGAATGGGCACGCGCCATCATATAAGAGCCAATTGTCGACCCCCGATTGGGCGTCGCGCGCGGCGGTCTGACGGTTTGCGGCTCTATGACTGTGGCTAATCAAGGCGTCTCATCGCCTTGCGCCTTTGTCTTTCGTGCCTGCGTAAGCATTTGAATGAGGGCTGATTTGATGTCGCCCGGACCAGACAGGGCAGCGTCAAACCAGACGCGCCGGTGATCATCCTCCAAAGCCAAATCGATCCCTTCCGGATCGATACCGGCCAACCGCCAGGCGCCCTGAGGCGCTCCGGCGAGCACGCTCGAATAAAGTAGGACAGCATCCGCATGGTCTTCATTCATGTGCTCTCGCGCGCCCGCTTCCGCCGCCGTCCAGTCCTGCAAAGTGTCGATTTTTGTGATAAGATCTTCGGCCGCTAAAGCGTAGGCTTGCCCGAATCCACGGATAAAACGGGCGCGCTCAATATTCAATCGCCAAAGGCTGAAATCCTTGAAATCAATGTATAATTTCGCCTTTGGGTGGCGGGCGAGATAGCGGTCGCGGACGCGATCGTGGTGATCTTGTACGCACAACTCCGCACGACCAGAAACCGTGATGCGGGGTTGCGCCAAGGGATCACCCGCGCCAACCTCGCCGATCAGGAGCGACACACGATTGTCTGTCTGCAAAGACGCGGTTCGTCCCGATAAGTCTGACATCGGAAAGATTGGGGCACCATTAATGTCTGTGGCCAGGCCAATGCGGGAGACGCTCGGCCAGGCTGGGCTGCCTGTGAGCACACTCAGCGCGCCAGCTCTTGCGGTGCGGATCATCGATTTCGCGTCCGCGCGCACCGTATCGTCAACATGCTGCAATAAGGATGTGGGGTCCGTTTCGGTCATTGGGCTGGTCTTTCGAGGCGTGCCTTGCATCTGTATTGAGCTTTACAAAATCGCTGCGCCGGGGTCGAGCAATTGGGGGCGGACGCGGCCGGCCTGTAGGCTTTCAAAAGGTTTGTTTGGGCCATTGGACTTGTGTGCATTAGGGATACATTGCTTTTTTCCCGAGCAAGCCGATGTATTTAGCCGAAAATGGGTTGAAAGTCATTCTCATTTGCAATAATTTTTGAGATGTTGAACGCGTTAGAACTGCAGTGTTTACGCAATGCGCCAATGCAATTTTGATTTTGAGCGGATGGCGCTCATCGGTGTGCTTTGGTTGGAATGGCTGTGACGCTGCGGCGAAT
>JBCCXW010000115.1:0-11231 GCA_039191105.1 Pseudomonadota bacterium | reverse complement strand
GGCCGCCGGCGCGAGCGCAATCGAGATGCTGCCGCCCGCCAGATCTGCGGTGCTTTGATGTGGCAAGGCGATCAGCGCCAAGAGCCCGAAATGCAGCCCCGCGGCCAATGATATTGCGGCAGTCCAAACAAGCGTTTCGTGCCGGGTCATCGCCGCTGATCCTCCGTCACCACCACAATGTCTTCAATCCCTGATGCGCGCAAGTCGGTGATGGTTTGCAGGAGGGTTAGCGCTGGAAGGCTCTGATCGGGCAGCAGGCGGGCTTTTGCGCTCGCTGTATCCAATCGGCCGACATAAGCGTCGAGACTTGGCAGCACCTCGCCCGCATAACGCAGCTCGCCAGTTTGAGTGATGACCAAAGCGTCGCCATCTTGGCAACACTCCAAGCCGCTGGTTTGGACAAAACTTAGCCCGTCCCGATCTGCCGATTCAAGCGTTCCGGCGACCATGAAGAAAATCAGGATCAAGAAGACGATATTGATTAGGGAAATCACTGGATCGCGTTGAGAAGACCGTTTCAGCCGCTTCATGCTGGCGCCACCAATTGGATCGAGATGCCGTCCAACCCGTTCAAAAGGATCAGCGTTTCGACCATCCTCTGAGTGGTAACGCTGTCAGCGACATCGACGCTGACACGGCCATCACGGGTCAACAGGAGTGATAGGCGTGATGCCAATTCCGCGTCTTGAACCGCTCCGCCATTGACGCGGATGCCATCCTGCAGAATTTCGAGCGTGACCAGGTCGACCGGTGCGTTCGCCGCAGGTGCCTCGCGATTTGTAACCGAAGCGATTTCGAGTTCTGAGAATTGCGAAAATGTCGATGACAGCATGAAAAAGAGCAGCAGCAAGAAGATGACGTCGATCAGTGATGTGATCGATGCGCGCCGTCGCCGTCTTTCCCGTCGCAACGCCATTTATGGACCCGCGCTGGTCGGATTGGCGGCGCTGGGTGCGGGCGCGGCGAGAACGCTGAACGCATGTTCGGCGCGCAGCCGTTCGCCGTCGATCCGGGCCTCGAACCAAGATAAAGCAATGGAGGTCGGCATCGCCACTGCCAACCCAGCCGCAGTGGTGAGAAGTGCCACCCAGATCCCACCAGCAAGCGCGGATGGATCGACTTGCGAACCACCATCTTGGAGGGCTTGGAACGCTTCGATCATGCCGAGCACTGTGCCAAACAAGCCTAGCAGCGGCGCCAATTGTGCGACGGTGTCGAGGACCCGAAAGCCGCTTTCAAGCCGATTGAGTTCCCGCTCGGCCTCGCTTTCGAGTCGCGATTTAGCGGAGTCTTGACCCGCAATATTGAGCCCTAGCTCAACCACCGGCGCGAGGAAATGGCGGGAGGAGCGGATCCGCGTCTTGGCATCGTCGCGCCGGCCCGCATCCCAATGCGCAAGGGTTTCTCGGATCGCATCGTCTCGGCCAACGCGGGCGCTATGGTATTGCCAAGTTTTGAACAGGATGAGTGACAGCGTGCCGATTGAGACCACAATTAAGAGCAGGATCACCGGGCCGCCAAGGTCATATACACGCAGGATAGGGTCGAAAAACGACATCTCAGATCTCTCTCAATTTTCCGCAGAGGGGCCGCTTGAAGCACGAAGGACGGGACGATTTTCGGCTGCTATCGTCCCGCCCTTCGCCCCCTTTTTCTCAAACTAGAACAGACGTGAGACTGTCAGTTTGAGATTCCGGCCAACGGCTGGACGCGTGGCCAAAAGCGGCGTGTAGTCTTCGTTGAAAGCATTCTCTAAGCCGAAGCGCACCTGCGTGCCTTCAAATGCGCCTTCGCCGGCCGTGTACGTGGCGCGGAGGTTGACGACTGTGAAATCCTCATCTTCGCCGGACGTCCCCACATCGAGGTCGCGCTCGAATGTCTGTAGGACTTCGGCGGAGAGATCGAGCTGCTCCCCAATGCGTTGGCCCAATGTTGCGCGGATTGAGTCTTGCGGAGTTCGGTCCCAATCAATCGCCGGGTCAAGGACGCGCGTCGGCGTGCCATTGATATCGACAATACTGGTTTGCCGTTCTTCCCCGGTCACGAAATTGGCGTTCAAGTCGACATAGAAGCCGCTAAACCGAGCATAAGAAGCCTCGAGCTCAAGCCCGGCAACGTCGATTTCTTCAGCGCCTGAATATGAGGTCACATCATCGAGATTGGTGTCGTAATAATTGGCTTTGAACGCTAGGGCATCATCGCCAAACACGCCGATCCGATCGTAGGAGAAGCCGGCTTCATATGTCTCTGAAAGCTCCGGTTGGTCGAAGAATTCGAGGCTCTCTAGGTCGTCGATGATCGGGAGGCTTTCGGTGTAAGCATAGCTTCCAAACACCGTGAACCCGTTTTCGAATTCATAACGGACTGAAACAGCGCCGACCAAGGCGTCGGTTTCGGCCGTACGGGTGATTTCCGGGGTCGGCATAGGCGGCGCGAAAGGCGATTGCGGCGGGGCATCCGGATCCGGGATATCACCCTCAATCTCTGACGATTCATAGCGCAGCGCTGGCGTGACATAGAGATTTTCGGTCAAGGCGATGTCATCTACGACAAATACAGCGAACCGATCGTCGGTCCCGCCTGGCGCCGCTTCTTCATCGACCCGGTCGCGCTCCTGAAATTCTAGGCCATAGCGAAGGTCATGCGCAATTCCACCAGTTTCGATATAAGAGCTGTTTTTGATCGTGAACCGCGTTGTTTCGTATTGGTGGTCGGCATCGCCAAGCGCGATCACAACCGGTCCGAAGAACGGATTGGATTCGAGCGAGGAGCTACCGGGTACGTAGCTGCTATCAATCTCCTGGTTGGCATAGGTCAAGCCAATTTCAAGGTCGATCAAATCGCTGCCAGCGGGCGCATAGGTGTAGAATAAGGATGCTGTTTGGCTGGTTATGTCGCGATCAGCATTGCCGAAGGCGTCGGTGGTTGTAAAGAACGAGTCATACGGCACATCGCGTTCAGACGTTTCTGTCTGGGTATAGCTCGCCATGACGCTGTGCGCATTGTCTTGGCCGAAACTATACCGACCTTTCAGCAAGTAGGATGGCAGTTCGAAGGCGCTATTGCCGATCTCATTACCATCACCATCGTCTTGATTCTCTTGTTCGCGATAGCTCACATTCGCGAGCAGCTCGAGCTGATCGCTTGCCTGCCAGGCGAGTGTTGCGGAACCGTTGATTTGATCCTTATTGGACCCGCCGCCAACCGTCAGGCCCGCTTTAAATCCAGGCTCGCCGCCGGTCAGGTCGGATGCATCAATGGTTTCGAGCAAAACAATCCCGCCGACAATGCCGGTGCCGTACTCATAGCTTCCGACCGTGCCGCGTTGTACCGTGACGCTGCGATAGAGAAAGGGGTCAGTGAAGAGCTGCGTTCCAATCCGGTAGATTTCTTCTGCGCCCGTGTTGGCGCCATCGACGACGACAGCGACTTTCTGGTCCGTTCCGAAGGTGCCGTTTGCGCCGAAGCCGCGAATGTTGATGCCGGACCCGGAGGGCGTGGACCCGTTCACCAAAGTCACGCCAGGCACCGAATCGATCAGCTCAGCAATGGTGCCGGCTTGGCGGTCATCGATCTCAGTTTTGTCGATCACAGTCACGGCGACCGGGGTGTCGGTTTGCACCTCCCGCTTACTTTCGCCAAGTGTAACCGTACCGAGAAACTCCGCATCGCTGTCCGAGGCGGCGTCATCGCCAGGTGCCTCTTGCGCGTGCGCGAGCCCCGTTGTGGCCAGTGCTAACCCGATCGCGGTGGTGCCGAATTGGACATGCTTTAAAAATTTTTCGGTGGGCATTGCCCCCTCCTTAAACATCGAGAATGATAATCGTTCGCAGTGCGGGGTCGTAGCAGGTGTGCCGGTTTTTGCAAATGATAATAGTTTGCATACGCACGTGCACATTAGCTCGCGTTGCAATTGAGCAACGATTTTTTCGGGCTTACTCGGCATCCGTGCGTGGGTTAAATCTCATGCTACCTAAAGTTTTCCACAACCGCGGCAAAATATGCACTTGATAATCATTCGCAAATATGTCTGATTAAGGGCGTCGTATCGCAGCAAGAGTGGAGCTCGCATGCATACAGAAACAGTTGAATGGCTAGAACGACAGTTGCGGGAATTGGATGCCTGGCGACGTGATTTGGTCCGCAATGGGGATGGCGAGCGTCGCCGACTCGAGCAAATCGACTTGCACCGTTCGTGGCTCGAGGAGCAGATTCAGATGCTCTCCAATCGCGCCGTAAAGTCACCCGCATGACCCGTTTGGGCTGCAACGCGTCTGGCGCTATTAACGTAGTGTCGGCCATTTGTCTCCGGCGTTCCCTCCCAGAGCTTGAGCAAACGCGTTGCAGCCCATTCCAACCAGAGGGAGCGCGCCTGTGAGCCAGCTCACCGTTCCAAATGCCTCGCTGATCGAAATGGGGCCAGGTGCGCGGATTGCGCTTTACGGATTTCGAGCGTGTATCTTTGGTCAGGCGAAGTGCTGTTGCCTGCTAAAAATGTTTCACAACACATTTGGCGAAACTGGCGGCGGACCCGCGCTCGGCTTGGTTATGAAATTGGCGGATCGGCTTGGCAATAAGGGCCAACGCAGACTTGAAGTTTCAGTTCCGGACGCGGTCGATATCACACACGATGAGGCGTCCTTGCTGAGCGCGTTCGCGGCCGCGCAAGACGAAGACATGACACGGGCACGCGCCCATCTAACCTGGCTCCTGGCGCGTCGGCCAAGTGAATACGAAGAAACACTGGTCTTTGATCTCGTCGATTATTTTTCTGTGCGCGGGTTGGAGCTCAACACACCAGAGCGTGGCGCGCAGCTCTCGTCCATTCGCCTTGCCAAATCGGGGGCAGCGCCAGCGCTCGCCCTTGTCGGGCGTGCCTGAGGCCGATCCGACGGCTGCCAAACGGCGGCGTGCTGTCACGATTGCGCTGGCGCCAGGATTAATCGCGTTTTCAATGGGTCAGACCGTATTGTTTGCGGTTGCGGGTCCCGTCATCCGCGACATTGGATTGAGCGAGGTTCAGCTCGGCCTCATCGTTTCAGCGGCTGCGGTTATGTTCGTGATCGCATCGCCGGTATGGGGGCGCATTTCGGACCGTTGGGGCCGTAAACCGGTGATCGTCTTCGGCCTTTTGACCTATGCTGTGATCAGCTTCGCATTTGCGTTGATCATGGATCTTGGCCTGTCGGGCATGCTCGGCGCGTTTGCAGTCTTCTTCAGCCTATTGGGTCTGCGCCTGCTTTACGCAGCGCTTGGTTCCGGCATTCAACCCTCTTCCGTCGCCCTTATGGCAGATTTATCCGATGATGCGGATCGATCCTCCGCCGTCGCCATTGTCGGCGCCGCGTTTGGGTTTGGGATGATACTCGGACCCGCTGCAGCGGCATTATTGGTTGGGTGGGGCGTGCTTGCGCCTTTATATGCGATTGCAGGCTTTGGACTGCTCACCGCGCTCTGGGCGCTACTATTTTTGAAACCAGATACCGCGCGTATCGATCAGCCTGCAGGCAAAGCCGAACAGATCCCGCTGCGGCCATTGATACCGATAATGTTCGCCAGCTTGTGCATTTTCACCGCGATCTCGGCCCTGCAGCAAACCATGGCATTCTATGTCCAGGACTTCCTGCAAGTTGACGCTCAGGATGCGGCGCGCGCGACGGGGATTTGTTTCGTCGCCATGGCGGTCCTGACGCTGACATCTCAGGCCGGATTGATCCAAGTGTTTAAGCCCGGTCCTGGCCTGCTCTTGCGGATTGGACTGCCCGTCATGCTGGCAGGCATACTGCTCTACGCATTTCCGGCGAATTTCTTACATCTGATCATCGCGGCGGCGGTTCTCGGCCTTGGATTTGGTTTGGTGAACCCGGGACTCATGGCGGCCGCGTCGATGCGCACATCATCAGACAATCAGGGCGCCGTAGCCGGTATTATGCAAGCCATGATGGCCAGTGGTTACATTTTCGGACCGCTGACCGGAACCGCGCTGTATGAGATCTCCCCGCTGATGACGGCGGCGATGATTGCGATCGCGCTAAGCCTGGCCTTGGCCGCTATGGTACCGCTATCGCTTGGAAAAGTTGGCGCTGCGGGCGCACGGTCTTAACCGGCTCAATCACATCTGCGCCGATTGAACCAGCCTTAGGTGATTGCGTTCCGGCGACCGTTGCATCATTGAAACAATCGGACACTATGAAGGCGGCGAGCAGGGAGATAATTTGATGAGGTCCAATATTTTCACCGGAACCGGCGCGGTTCTCGCATTGACACTTTCGGCCTGTGCGACCGTCGAATCGTCTTCGAGCACAGACCTGAGTCCGGTGTCCGATGCCCCTTATCTGGGCGCGATCGAAATTATTCCAGCGACCGCGGCGCCTGCGAACCTTGTGAGCGGTCACGTGTTTCATGACCTCAACCAAAATAGCCGCCGTGATGCCGCTGAACCTGGCGTCGAGGGCGTCGCTGTCTCGAACGGTCTGGATGTCGTGTTGACAGCTGCAGACGGCGCGTATGCTCTGCCAGAACGCTCCGATATGTCGGTTTTCCTGATTCAACCGGAAGGCTGGCGCGTCCCGACGGATGCCAATCAAGTCCCGCAATTTGCTTATCAGCACAAGCCAGCGGGCTCGCCAAAGCAGATGCGATATGGCGGCTTGCCAGAAACCGGACCGCTCCCGGCGGCGATCAATTTTCCGATCATCCCATCTGCGATTGGGGACGATTTCACCTGCGCGGTCGTGGGCGATGCCCAAGTTTACACGAATGAAGAAATCAGTCACACGCGTGATTCCTTTGTCGATGATTTGATGGATCGCGCAGCGGAGGTCGATTGTCTTCTACCCGTCGGAGATGTGATCGGAGATGACTTAGATCTTATTCCTCGCATGGCTGAGGTGATGGGGGTCGTCGGCGCGCCGCAATGGTGGGTGCATGGCAATCACGATTTTGATTTTGACGCCGATTTTGATGAGAACAGCGCCGACAGTTGGCGCCGCCTGTGGGGCCCTGAATATTACGCATTTGAAATCGGCAAGGCGACCTTCATCGTCCTCGATAATGTCGTTTATCCATGCTCTGCCGAGGACAATGTTGCCGACACAAGAAGCTTCTGCGAGACCGATGCCCGCAAGCGCTATAATGGCCGCATCACGGCCGAGCAAATGACGTTTGTTGAAAATCTGCTGGCGCTGGTGCCGGAAGACCGAACGCTCATCTTCGCGCATCATATTCCCTTTGTGTCCTTCGTTGATCACGGCACGCAACCGCACCAGACCGACAATGTTACGGATCTCTATGCCTTGGTGGGTGATCGCAAAGCGCTGTCTTTGTCGGGCCACACGCATACGGTTGAGAATATGGCGGCCGGCGATGTGTTCGAGGGCTGGGAACGCGAGGTCGGGGTCACCCGCTTGCCGTTCCGGCATCTGATCACCGGCGCCGTCTCCGGTGGCTGGTGGAATGGTGATTTTGACGTTCACGGCGTGCCGATGAGCCTGCAGCGTCAGGGCGGACCGCGCGGTTGGGTCGAGATGCAAATGACAGGTACGAACTATGCGCTGAATTATCGCGGCACCGGACTGCCGGAGTCTGAGGCCATGTGGCTCTCGATCAACACTCCGCCGTTCCGGGATTGGGCGAGCGAGATTTCAAATTGGATCTCGCAACCCTGGCAAACACGCGATCCGGTACCTCCATTGAGTATACTCGACTTGCCAGATGTGAAAATTCTAACCCCGGAAGATTTGCAAGGACGCGCTTGGTTGACTGCGAATATCTGGATGGGCGATTCCACCACAGAGGTCACCGTCGCCTTAAACGGGGCGCCACCGGCAGCGATGACGCGCACGCAAGCAGCCCAAGGCGAAGCGGCGTTGGTTGGACCTGAATGGTCCGATCCCTTCGCGCTTCAACGCCAGTTTACGGTCGCGCGCGGGGCCATTGAAAGCCGCTCAGATGACTTCCAGGCGCAAGGCTATAAGCAAGGGCGATATACGAGTCTCCCACCCACCGCGCCGCAACCGCGCGGCTCAGTCGCCGACCGCAATATGCATCTTTGGACCTTTGACCTGCCAACCGACCTGCAGGAGGGCGTCCATAAGGCAGAGATCGTCGCAAGCCGTGAAGCGGGGGACACGGTCCGCAATACGATCGTCTTCGAAGTTCGAGCTGAACGTCCGGAACGGCAGTGGCGCCGGGACGTTTGGATGGCGTTCGAAGATGGTCCGCCGATGCGCTGAGCGTTATTACACCGGCTGTATGGGGATGGGCTAGGTGCTGACCGTGGAGCGGCACGCTTCAATCCGCTTTAATTTCATTTCAAACGGTCCGTCCGCGCCATCATAGATGATCAGGCCAAGCTCGACGACGTCGCTCGGGTCAAATTTGGCGTTCCTCACCGTGCGTCCCCAAATTGAGGCGCGCAGGTTTTCAAAGGACAATATCCCATCGCCCCAAGCGCCTTGCGGCGCATTTTCAATCGGAGCGCGGAAAGCGACTCGGCGCCCGAACGATGTCACATTTGTTCGCAGCGTCAGGGAGTATGTGCGCGCATCTCGTTTCATGTGCACTTTCAAATGGTCCGCGCCATCCATTAACCCGGCCGGCAATGCCACTCTGACGGAACTAAACCCGCCCCCATTTGTGTTGGTGATGCCTGAGAACACCAAACCGTCGTCCTGAAGCGCAGATCCACCACTGGACAGTCCGCCCATTACACCGTCATTCACCGTCTGCCAGGGATTGTCCTGATCGTCGGCATGATGCTCGATGATGGTGGTGCATATCTGTGTTTCAGCCATCGCTGGGCCTCCGATCAAACCGACGGATAGGATTGCGGGGATAAGATAACGCATATTCACTCCTGCTCTGATCGTCTACGCAGGTTTAGCGCCCTTAGATGAGTCGCATGCGCATGCCGAGAAGCCGCTTTAGGGTGCGTCGATTTGGGCCAGTCCCTTGTCTTCCAAGCCATTGCCTTAAATAACGAGCAAAGGATGTTTGAATGCCCGACACGATGACACGCCCGATGAACCGCCCCGGCGAAGTGGGACCGTTGCCAACGGACCATCCCATTGTCGCACAAGGGAAAGTCGGTGTGCTTCTGGTCAACTTGGGCACACCGGACGGCACAGATTATTGGTCCATGCGCCGCTATCTGTCTGAATTCTTGTCGGATCCGCGCGTGATTGAGGTTCCACAACCGATTTGGCAGCTTATTCTACAAGGGCCAATTCTCACCTTTCGACCCAGCAAATCAGGACGCGCATATAAGAAAATCTGGACAGAAGAAGGCTCGCCGCTTCTGCTTTACACGATGCGCCAGGCCGAGGCGCTCAATGCGCGGATCGGCAGCGATCACCTGCTGGTCGATTTCGCCATGAATTACGGCAATCCGAGCATCCCCTCGAAGCTCGCAATGCTCAAAGCACAAGGGTGCGATCGGATTTGTGTGATCCCGCTATATCCGCAATATTCCGCGACCACGACGGCGAGCGTCTGTGATCGGACATTTAAAGCGCTGGAGAAAATGCGTTGGCAACCCGCAATGCGAACCGCAGCGAGCTTTCATGACCAGCCGGTCTATATCGACGCTCTGGCGAACAGCATTTCGACCCATTTAGAGAGTTTGGAGTTCACCCCAGATCGAGTGCTGATGTCTTATCATGGCATTCCC
Source organism: Pseudomonadota bacterium (assembly GCA_039191105.1). GTDB lineage: Bacteria > Pseudomonadota > Alphaproteobacteria > Caulobacterales > Hyphomonadaceae > Henriciella. The sequence continues at coordinate 1,561 of JBCCXW010000115.1, read as the reverse complement.
AAAGCCTATTTCGACAAGGGCGATCCCTATCACTGCCAGTGTCATAAAACGACGCGGCTGGTCGCCGAGCAGCTCGGCTGGGCCGATGATTTTGCGATAACGACGTTCCAAAGCCGGTTTGGCCCAACGCAGTGGTTACAGCCCTATACCGACAAAACCCTAGAAGCCTTGCCGAGCGAGGGCGTTAAGAAACTAGTCGTCGTTTCGCCGGCTTTCATCTCCGACTGTTTGGAAACGCTGGAAGAACTTGCCATGGAAGGCGAGGAGGAATTCATGGAGGCGGGCGGCGAGGCGTATTCTGTCGTGCCATGCTTAAACGATAGCCCCGCCGCCATTGACGTGATTGAAGATATTGTTCGCCGTGAAACGGCCGGCTGGGCCAATTAGGCGTGGATGGCTGGATTAAGAACGGTAAAGTCAGAGGCCGAATCGATGCGCATGGCGCGCTCGAAGTGCGGTGTTTCGGTCTGACCACGCAAACGCGTTACTATAAGCACCTGTTTCGAGAGTTCTTTCGTAAAGACTTCCAGCGGCTACGACCGGGTTATGGGGATTATGATGTCCATATCATTATGGAGTATACCGGCGACGCCCCCTGGATGGACCTCGATAATCTAGCCAAAGCGCTGCTCGACAGTCTCACGGGAAATGCGTTCGAGGACGATCATCAAGTCGCCCGGCTTTTGGTCGAACGCAAAGTTGGCGATCGCGAAGGGATCTACATGCGAGTGGCAGCGCTGGCTTAGTCCGCAATGCGATACATCGCGGTATAGATCGGGAAGTCGACAAAATCCGTATCGGTCACCCAACTGACTGCAAGACCATCGCGATAGGGCGCGACCCCGATACCTCCGAGCGTACCGACTTCGCCAGCGGGATCGAAGCTGGTCGGGATCGGCAAATCGCGCTCAACGGACCATGTCTCACCGTCGATCGAGCTCAAATAGCGCACCTGTGTCTTATCCTGAAAACCGCTGAAAAAAACAAACAGTCGACCGTCTAAAGCCGTGAGGACGGGCCGCGGCACTGCCGCCTTTGAAAGCTCGATTGTGCGATGCGTCCAATTTATCAAATCATCTGATGAAGACAAGCGCACCGCATCCAGACGAGACTCTGTTTGTCCAACCAGCGATAAGACAAACAGACGCCCATTATGCTCTATCGCCGTGGGCTGGAAGGCGCCTTGGAGAGCGAAATCGGGCTCGTCGAAAGCCGTCACGATTTGCCTTTTATTGATCAGCGCGGCGCTGGAAGGCGCTTCGGCGATGACCAAGCGCTCGTCGCGGTCCCACCAAATCAAATAGCGGGTCTCATTGAACAAGGTCAGAAACGGCGCATAGATCGAGAATTCGCCAGTCGCGAAATCATTATTCGCAACGCGTCGCACACTATTGCCCGCGGTCATCATGATTTCATCATTAGCATTGGTGTAGGCGATCTTAAGCGGAAACAAAGTTTGCTGAGTGCGATCATAGAGGATGGTTGCCCGGTCTAAGAAGCGCCCGCGGCGCGTTTCATTGAACCAGGCCGATTGTACGTTGCTGGCGCGCTCCAGCCATCC
>JBCCXW010000114.1:0-11391 GCA_039191105.1 Pseudomonadota bacterium | reverse complement strand
CGTCCACTCGATCTCGGCGTTGATATTGTCATTCAAGCGCTAACGAAATACGTCGTCGGACACGCGGATGCATTGGCGGGGGCGGTGCTAACGAATTCGGCGGACCGCGCCAAGGAAATCGCCGCCTGCAGCGATGATTGGGGGATCTCTCTCGCGCCAGACGATGCTTACACCGCCCTGCGCGGTCTGCGCACCCTGCATACGCGGCTCAAACGCCACGAAGACAGTGCTCTCATAATCGCAGAATGGCTGCAATCGCGCGATGAGGTGGACAGCGTTCTGCACCCGGCGCTGACGAGCCATCCGGAGCAAGCACTCTGGAAGCGTGATTTTTCAGGGGCCTGCGGTCTGTTTTCATTTACGCTTCATGAGACCCGTGAGCGAGATCTCGATCGATTTCTCGAGAGTATGAAGTTGTTTGGAATGGGCTTCTCCTGGGGCGGATATGAAAGCCTGTTGATTCCCTGCGACAGCCAGCTCAATCGCAATAAAGCGGATCGCATACATGCGCGAAAAGGACCGCTCATGCGGATACATGTTGGTTTGGAAGATCCTCAAGATCTGATCGAGGATCTGACGGCCGCATTTGCAGCCATGACAGCTTAGCGAACCTGACCGCGCACCTGGCCCTGGTGAAGCGCACAAATCAAAGTGAACAACCGCCGCGCAGTATCGAAATCGACTTTTACTTTACCGGCCAACCGTTCAGCGACCAGATCTGAGCCCTCATTGTGAATCCCACGGCGCGCCATATCAATGGCTTCGATTTGGTGCGGGGTCGAACTGCGAATGGCGTCATAATAGCTCTCACAGATCATAAAATAGTCTCTGATCACCCCTCGAAACGGCGTCATAGAGAGCAGAAAAACGTGAACGGGGTCGCCCGTTTCGGTCGCGATTTCGAACACCAGTTTGCGTTCTTGCATCGACAGCTTCAGCGCATAAGGCCCCGAAGTCTTACCTTCGACTTCAAAAGTGTTCTCTTCCAGAAGGTCGAAAATCGCGACGCGTCGTTCATGCTCAGCATCGGGGCCCGAGGCTGCGAGCGTATCGTCATCTATATCCACACTGACCAGGCGATGTTCGGCCATTGTCTCTTCACGATCTAGCGTTCATTGGTCCGAATCGAGACCGATCGCGCGTGAGCCGGCAATCCTTCAGCTTCGGCAAGACGAAGCGCAGCAGGTGCAAGCGCGGCGAATCCTTCCGGACTCGCCTTTTGTACACTCATTCGTTTTAGAAAGTCATACAAACCAAGGCCGGAACTAAATCGGGCCGCGCGGCTGGTTGGTAAAACATGATTGGACCCCGTCACATAGTCGCCAAGTGCCTCAGGTGTATGGTGTCCGAGGAAAACCGCTCCAGCATGTTTGATTTCCGGTAGGAGGTCTTCAGGCTCGGCAATCGCAAGCTCTAAATGCTCCGCTGCAATTCGATTCGCGATGTCTGCCGCTTGCGACAGGGTCGATGCGATGATGATTGCGCCATGCGCGTCCCAAGCCACACGCGCGCGCGCCTCCGTGGAAAGCGCTGTAAACTGCTGTTCCACAGCCTTATCCACAGATTCAGCCACAGCCTCATCGGTTGTTATCAAAATCGATTGCGAACTGGTATCGTGCTCAGATTGGCTCAAAAGATCCGCGGCCACCCAATCAGGGTTGGCGCTATTATCTGCGATAACGAGAATCTCAGACGGCCCGGCAATTGTATCGATCCCGACTTGCCCAAACACCTGCCGCTTGGCTTCGGCAACGTATGCATTGCCAGGTCCGACAATTTTATCAACCGGTTGGAGCCGACCGGCGCCATATGCTAAGGCCGCAACGGCTTGAGCGCCACCAATGGGATAATATTCCTCCACCCCGGCCTGCATCGCAGCATAGGCCACGGCTGGGGCCAGTTGTCCCTTCGGCGCTGGCGCCACCATAACAATGCGGTCGACACCGGCAATTTTGGCCGGAATGACATTCATGAGCACGGAGCTTGGATAAGATGCAAGCCCGCCGGGAACATAGACGCCGACACTATCGAGCGAGGTCCAACGCCAGCCGAGCTGAATGCCCGCCGCATCGGTAAACTGATGATCGTCCGGATGCTGCGCCTCGTGATAGGCGGCAATCCGCTCCGCCGCAAAATCCACCGCCGCTTTGAGATCATCCGGACAGGCATGCGCTAATTGGTCAAAATTGACATTGTCTGATTGCAGCAAAGTTGGATCGAGCACCAGTTCGTCGAATTGAGCCGTATAGCGCGCGACCGCCTCTCCACCATGCTTGCGCACATCTTCGATTACAGCACGGACAGTCTGAGCGACATCTTCCACCGCGCCGCGCGGTTCGGCGAGAAATGCTGCAAAGGCGTCTTCAAAGTTCGCGTTTCGGGCGTCAAAGGTGCGCGCCATGCTTATCGCCGTTTCTTATCATGATCCGGACGGTGCCGGGTGGTCCATTCGTAAGAGCTGTCGAGCAAGGTGGCGTCAATGGCTTCGACTTCAAGGGCGAGTTCGCCATCGCCTGCAAATAGGATCGAAATTGTCCCGCCAGGCGGCTCATCAGCCGGCTCAAAAGATAGCGACAATATCGAAAAAACGAGATCCGGATCGGCTTTCGTGACCGCGCGCGCGCGGACGCCAAGCACGCCATCAAACGCTAAGATCGCACGCACACGCCCTTGCGGTCCTCGATTGGATGTTGAGTCTTCCCATTGGAACCGATTAATCTCGAGCGAGAAACGTCGGCGCGCGCGGTCATATTTGATATTTTCCGCTTTTAAAACAGCGTCTTGAACAAAAGGGGACAACACGTCTAGATCAGCCGTGTCTTCTGCGATCAATCGCAATGCCCTGCCCTCAGCCATTTCCTTGTCAGTCTCCGTGAACCCGTTGAATATGCGCGCCGCAATCGGTGAGTTTTTGCTCCAAACGCTCGAAGCCGCGATCTAAATGATAAATCCGATTCACCTGTGTCTCACCTTCAGCGGCGAGTCCAGCAATGACGAGCGAGACTGAAGCGCGCAAATCCGTCGCCATTACAGGCGCGCCATATAACTGTTTGACGCCTTTAACGATAGCTTCTTTCCCGCGAACGGTAATGTCGGCGCCCAAGCGCGAGAGCTCTGGTGCATGCATAAAGCGATTTTCGAAGATGTTTTCGCGAATCACACTGGTGCCGTCTGCAATTGACATTAAGGCCATGAATTGCGCTTGCAGATCGGTGGGAAAGCCTGGATGGGGCTGCGTATCGACATTGATCGCTTCGAGCGTGGAGCCGTTTCTCTGAATGCGTATGGTCGATGCAGCCTCGTCAACCGCGACCGTGACACCGCATCGCTCAAGCGCATGGATCATCGCACCAAGCGCCTCCACGGGTGCACCGCTCAACGTCACATCACCGCCAGCAGCGGCCGCCGCCATCGCGAAGGTCCCCGCTTCGATCCGATCCGCCATAACCGCATGCGTTGTTCCAGTCAGGGTTTCAACCCCGTCGATCCGGATCGTCGATGTGCCCGCCCCGCTAATCTGCGCGCCCATTTTGTTGAGACAATCTGCGAGATCGATCATTTCGGGTTCGCGTGCGGCATTCTCCAAAATCGTCGTGCCGTCCGCAAGGGTTGCCGCCAGCATGGCGTGCTCTGTCGCCCCAACCGAGGAAAACGGGAAAACAATTTTCGCCCCTTTCAGACCGTGGATCGCAGCCGCTTTCACATAACCGGCTTCAACTTTCAAATCTGCGCCCATCGACTGCAGCGCCTGAAGGTGCAGATCTACAGGGCGCGCGCCAATCGCACAGCCGCCTGGTAATGAGACCGTCGCGTGCCCTTCGCGCGCCAACATTGGACCCAGCACGTTGAAACTCGCGCGCATTTTTCGCACCTGATCATAGGGCGCGATGGTGGATGTGAGCTCTGCGGCATTGAGCCGACATTCCGTATCGCCCTTAGGCCAATAGACCTCGACGCCAAGACTGGTCAGCAGCTGTCCAAAGAAGCGCGTATCGGCAAGATTCGGCATATTGGTGAGGGTCAATGGATCGCGAGTCAAAAGACACGCCGCCATCAATTTCAGCGCTGCATTTTTGGCGCCGGAAATGGGGATTGTGCCTTGCAGCGTCTGCCCGCCGGTAATCTTCAAACTGTCCATGCTCCGCACCTATAGCGTCCAGCACGGCGAACGAAAGGCGCAAATGCGGCAGCCATCGACCTAGCGGAACACCGACTATCTTTTTTTATTGATTTTCGATACGGTCAAATCATGAGACATGCATCTGAATTTCGCACCGGCGATATCGTCGCAATCCATTTCGGGCCGCGTTTGTCCCATTATGGCCTGGTCACGTCCAAGGGCACGGTCATCTCAAACTCGCGCGCACATGGCGGTGTTGTGGAGCAAAGCATCGCCGCTTTCGGTGACGGCAAGCGGATCCGCTTATGCAATCGAACCACGCCCTTAGACGGCCTGGTTGCGGAGATGCGCGCCCGCCGTGCGAAAGGCCAACGGTATCGGCTTTTGAGCCATAATTGCGCACACTTTTCGCGCTGGTCGCGGCGGCAATCGCCAACCGCTTTGCAAGTCACCACTGCGACGCTGGAGGCGCTATCGGACATCCTTTTTCAACGCCGTCGCTGATCCGAAACCGTCGCCTTAATCCGCTTTCGGTTTTGGTTTTCGCTCGGCAACGCTTTTGCGCGCCGCTGCTTTGCGTCGTTTGAGATTATCGCGCAGAGCGCTTTTCAGCCGCGCCGCGCGCTCAGGGGTTTTGGTTTTATCGACCATGATTGCAGTGTTTGTCCAGAAACCATCTTTTCATCTGCATGTGCTTAAGCTAATCCCCGGCAACACGAAAGGCCGCGGTAGCTCAGTGGTAGAGCGCATCATTGGTAATGATGAGGTCGGGAGTTCAATTCTCCCTCGCGGCACCAGTTAGCGGTTCAGTCCGCTAGACGCGATTATCGAACATCCAGCAACTTTGCTGCGACTGAAAACCTACCCGCACCCATCCAAGCCCCTCTGGATCCCAGGACGTACAAATTGCGTTTTGCCCGTGAGACCGCGACGTTGAGCAAGTTTTCTGGTGACCCCGCCCACTGTCTCGCGCCATTCTGAGACGCTTTTGGTGCGCCCAGAAGGAAAATGACGGTATCGGCTTCCCTTCCTTGTACGGTATGCACGGTTCCGACATTCCTGACTGGAAATTGGTCTGGATCGAGTCCCAGCCCTTCAAGAAGTTCGCTATTCTGACGCAGGAGCTTCCTCATTTAGGACGCCACGACCCGAAACGGCGATATGATGAAGATATCCGGGTTCTGTACACCTGCTTGATGCAAAGCGCTAAGCATTTCGATCACTTTGACCCCCTCATCTGGGCACCATTTCGTGGACGCGTCCCCGTCGACATTTATCCAGCTTGAACGGCCTAGAATTCGGCGAATATCACCGCCATCACTCCCTGCGACTTGGCTGACCATTTGATTATTGTAGGCCGCCTCATTCGAAATCGAGAACATTGGATCTTCACACCTGCGATGCACGAGTAATGGCACTCCAACAGTCCGAACCCCAGTATCAGATGAGAACCCAGACTGATATTGCGAAACTTGATCCGCCAGCGTTTGCACAGATGCTGTCGGCCCCGCCCAAAGCGTAGGGTCGACGCCAAAATGCTCACAGATGCCATCTACCAGTCTTTGCGGAAGTGTCACGACGGGTTGGATCTGCATTGGGTCACCAACGATGACAGATCTCTTGGCTCTCATTATTGCCCCGACCGCAGCTTGCGGCACTGCTTGCCCCGCTTCATCAATGAGCACCCACCCCAAACTTTCTGGTGGCAGATCGCCGAGCATTCGGTTGACTGATGCAAACGCTGTGGAGAGGACCGGAACAACCAGAAATAATGAACTCCACAAATCGGCCAAATGAGCCCTTTTCTTGCTCTCAGGGTAAGCGCCCAGCAGGACAGAAAGGTTATGAAGCAGCTTTTGCGCATTTGCGTCGATAAAAGCTCGGTGGACCTTCATCGCGAGTGCAAACAGACGCTCCCGTTTTGCATTCAGCGCGTCAGATATCCAAGGGGAAGCAATTTGTTTGTCAGCATGTGAACGACCAAAAAACGCTTGGTCGATCAGTTGCGATCCCGTTTCCTGCACATAGGCCGCAATAGGGTCTTGCAGGTCCGAAATCTCCAACCGCTTCGCACCAAAAGCGCGATACTGCTCAAGCAGCACTTTCCAGAGCCTCCCCTTTTTGAGACCGAACCAAAGATGATACCAAGCGGGGGCAACTGATTTTTGAACGAGAAAGCTGTCGATTTCTGTTTCTAGCCGCCTGACCACTTGCGGCCATTGCTGCGCATATGCGCTGGTCGGAGAGCTCATTGCCGCGAGCGCGTTTCCCGTCTCGGTGAGTTGACCTTGAAGACGGGCCAGCTCTTTACGCTCCTGAACCAATAAGAGGCACTTTTGTCGAATGGATTCTAACGTTTCGAAATCCCGTTCTACGTCTTCTTTGAGTTTCAGGAATTCCGTCCGAGCAGTTGACCAGTTCTTTAGGGCTGAGCGTTTATCGGTAGGTGGCGCTTCCTGGAGGACGATTTTAGGCTGTCTCCGCGCGATGATCTCTGCGGTCTTCGGATCTTTGATTTCTCGAACAACGTTATCGCCTTTAGCCGCCTTCAAATAGAGCCTGAAGCCACACTCTTCGTGCCACCAGAATGTTTGAGTAAAATGCGCTCGGTTCTTCATATTCCCTAATGCAGCGGAGATCAGCCCCCACGTTTTGGGGTTTGGGGTTTCTGTTTTTTCGGCATTTTTGTGGTTCTGGGGCTTCACCGAAGCTGCGATGCAGTCGCTGACAGTCCGAAAATACGCTAAGTCGGGATCTGCGACCGCATCCAATCCCGGGAGTTCGCGACTGATATTCTCAACCGCTGCATTGTTGCTCGATGCAATGAGCATTTCGTGACCTTTAAGTCGGTCATCAAGTTCGTGGATCTGCCAGACCCCCTGACCGCCCGTCGGTATTTCTTGTCCGGTTGCCTTGAAGGCCTCTGTTGGGTCCCCAAAACTCGCCATGCCGCTTGCGCGATCAACGATGACTTGGCTGACCACCTCTCGAAGCAATGTGGTTTTGCCCGTCCCGGGAGGACCGTTCACCGCCGCTATGCCATTCAAGCTCAGTTCCGATCGAATGGAATTGACGGCTGCTTGTTGCAGCAACACCAATGCGCGGTCGCTTCCCATAGACCATCGCGAAGCCGGAAACATCTTTGGCGCAACGCTATCTTCGAGGGCTTCCTCGTCTAAAAGCAAATCACGAGCACCACTCGGCGCTTGTCCGCTTAAGTACGTTCTTATTCCCTCACCTAGCGTGCCGCTCTCAAACTTTTTGGCCACATCCGCTAAATCTTCCAAGAAAAACGAGTTTAACAACGAACATTCAGGCGGATTCGAAGCTTTGAGGTGATGGTGGTGTCGAATTGCGAACTCTGGTCGAAGGACCAACCCCGACGACAATTTAAATCGCTCTACAATCCAATCGTGCACCTGGTTTATGAGAAGCTCATCAACGGGTACGTGATTGCTATCCTTATCTGTACGCGTAATCATTTCCCGAATTGCGGACCTGACGTGCTGTTCAACATCCGGCCACGTGGTGAGCACAGAAAATCGCTTATTAAGGCTCAATGGCAGAGCCCAAGCAAAGCTCGATACGGCGATCCCATTTTCGTCAACAGGCAGACCAGCCTCATCGACCAGGACTGACCCAATTACCGCTTTCGCCCCGCTCGGGCGGTCGCGCTCTTGATCGTGTCCAAACACGCTGACAAGCCTTTTTGTGGCTGAATCCATGTCGATGGCACCCAAAACCACCTCGTAAAATAGGCGGTGTTTGGGGCGTGGTTTTTCACCGTTGAGCCATGGAAGCCCTGCGCTCAAAGGCGCTATTCGGCGGCGTTCATCACTGGCGAGTGCCTCTGGTGTCTTGAAGGTTTGCGGGGACAAAGCCTCGAGTGCGATCCAACTCGCAAGGCGGGCAATCTCCGGCTTTTTGACGTTCATGGCGTGCTCCCTATCCAGATCCTCAGGCCGAAGATCGGTAGATGGTTTCGATGATTGAGGGGTCGCAGAGAACGATAATGATGGCTTGGTTTCAGATTGGCGGTCGTGTTTGTTCAAGCCCAGTTTCTCGGCGAGTTCGTCTTTCAGCCTTTCAGCCCGAGCGCTGGTGCGGTTTCCTAATTCGTCAAAGACGCTGCGCAACACATCCTTGTCGCTAGAGTTGGAAACAAGCTCCTCGAGATCTCGTATCGATGAACTGAAATAGGGCTTCGTCATGCGATCCCTCCATCAAGCGAGTTTCGGGTATATACACGACTTCGTTCGCGAATATCTCAAATTGCAACTTCCGAACACCGAACACTTTTAGAAGTCTGCGGGGCAGATGACAGCGAGAGTTCTCGATCTAACATCATTGGGATTTTGTTTTAAAGATCCCGTCTCAAGTTCTTAGCCGAATCTCAGAGGAAATATAAATTCACACGTTTCTTAAGACTACAATGCTGAATACAAAAATGAAAAATAGATGAGACTTTTAAAACTACAAGCCTCTCCTCTTGCAACTTGAGCGACTTCGAAGACTTTTGCCACGATTTGGTCAAAGCGCACTTGAACGACGATGACGCTAAGAAAGATGGGCACCAGTTAGCCATCGCTTTCGGTTTATCTCCGCAAGGCTTCGATGGCGTCCGTCTCAGGTGCGGGTACGTGTTCAGGGCGGCCGATCAGGTAGCCTTGCACTTCTTCACATCCAAGATTTGAGACAAATGCTTCGATCTCGGCGGTCTCCACGCCTTCGACGCAGCACCGCAAATGCATTTGTTTCAGCAGCCCAACAATCGCGGTGAGCAATTTGCGCCCGTGCTCGGTCTCCATCGCGCCGCGGACAAAGGTGTGATCTAACTTCACTTTCGAAAGCGGCAGCTGCTCGAGCAAGGAAATCGAGGAATAACCGGTGCCAAAATCATCGAGAACAATCGCAAACCCAGCATCGCTCGCGCGCTCCAGATGGGCGAGATTTTCTCGATCATTGCGCAGCGCAATTTGCTCGGTGATCTCGATTTCGATTTGGATCGGTGGCACAATGTGGCGCCTGAGCTGTGCTTCGAGGAGCCCAAAAAACTTCGCTGAGAGGAGCTGCGATGGTGAGATATTGATCGCCAAGGTCAAATTCGTGCCGCGAATCTTCGGCAAGGCCTGATCGAGTGTGCTCCAGAGAATTTCATTCAGCAAACCCAGCCGTTCGGCCAGCGGAATAAATTCGGCCGGGCTGAGCGTTTTACCGCCATCGGTGCGGTCCCAACGCGCCAGCAATTCGTATTTCTTAATCGCCTGGCTGGCGACACACTTAATAGGTTGCAACGCAGCTTTGATTTGACCGGACCGCACGGCGAGCCGGAACGCGCTTTCGATTTCCGCGAATTCAAACATGCTTGAGTCAATCGATGCATCAAAAATTGCAACGCCGCCCCCCTCTGATTTGGCGCGGATCATCGCGACATCCGCCGCATGCATAATCTTGGAATGGTGCTCGAGCGCCGGTTCAGACCGGGCGCAACCGATGGAGGCGCCCAAGTCGACTGGGCCAATACTGGTTTCGATCGACCGGGTGAGATCACGCCACAACTTGCCGAGCGTGTCAGTGAGTGCAGCGCGTGGGTCTGACGACGAAATCAATATGCCAAACTCGTCACCGCCCAGTCGCGCGGCAAAGTCGACATGGGGAGACCCTTGCAGCCGCGCAGCGATCGCGCGCAACGCTTCATCGCCGATGGCGTGACCATGCTCATCATTCAGGGGCTTGAATCGATCCAGGTCAATGAAAGCGACCGAGAAGGATGCGTTGCGATCGAGGAGCGCCTCAATCGTTTCGACAAAGTGTCGACGATTTGAAAGCTCTGTCAGGGGATCTTGGCGCGCCTGGCGGGCATTCTCATCCGCAAGCTTCGTCATTTCCTCTTGGGTTTCGATATTGGTCTGAAGCAGCATCACCAAATAGGCGAGCAGGATCACAACAGAGAAAATCACCAGCGTTTTGTCGCGGGTGGCAATGCCGTCATCCGCGAGCACCATTAGCGCCATCGTGGCCATGGCCAGTATCAGCGGCGCTGAAACCGATCCGACCAATAGTCGACTGATGGAATAGATCAGCGTGACATGCATCAATGTCCCGAACAGCAAGACCGCTCCAAGCGTCATCACGGCCGGATCACGCGTCATCCAGAGGGCGACCCCCGCGCCCGCCCAAATTGCCGATCCACCGGCCAAATGGCACGTATACAGGATCAAAGCACGCGGCGAAGCGGCGTCTCTTTTGAGCAAGCGACGCACGACGCTCGGTTCGATCGCCTCATTCGCCGCGATACAGATGAGCCAAACCAAAGCAATGAGATAGAGCCCGCTCCAAGCGATCATCCCGGCCGTCAACAGGCTCGCCATCACACGCGTGACGAAATCCCCTTCCAGGCGCTGCGCGACGGTCCGCGCCGCCGCAAATTCCTTATTGAAATCGAAGGTCGACCAACCAAACAACGTCTTCACCGAACTCTTTCCTCAACCGATTTTATACGGACTTAAGGTAAAGACGCTGCGCAACTTGTTTTCAGGTTTTCCACTTACACTTGTACTTTGCTTTAACGCTTTTGGGCCCGCGCTGCGGTCTCTTTACGCTCCGCGCCAGCGCAAATTCTGACGGGAAAGTTGGTCAATTGAGGTGACTCCCATCAGTTTCATATCGCGTTCGATTTCGGTGCGAAGATTTGACAGCGCGCGTTCGACACCCGCCTGGCCTGCGGCCGCTAACGCATATAGATATAGCCGGCCACCGGACACCGCTTTTGCCCCCACGGACAATGCTTTGAGAACATGCGTGCCGCGCTGTACACCGCCCTCGCAAATGACATCGATTTGATCGCCGACGGCGTCACAAATCTCGGCCAATTGGTCAAACGGTGCGCGGGCGCCGTCCAACTGCCGACCACCATGATTGGAGACCATGATCCCGGTGCAGCCAATATCAACGGCGCGTTTGGCGTCTTCAACGCTCATAATCCCCTTCAGGGCGAACGGACCATCCCATTTGGCACATAAGGCTTCGGCATCTTTCCAATTCATCGACTGATCTAGCATCGTAGAGAAATAGTCGCCAACCGAGATCGCGAGATTGGTGCCTTCACCAACATGACCCGATAGGTGAGGCATATCAAATCGATCCTTGGTCAAAAAATTCCACGCCCAAGACGGGTGGGCCGCGAAACTCAAGATTGAAGCCGGGGTCAGCTTTGGCGGTGACGTAAACCCGGTGCGCAAATCGCGCTCTCGATTGCCGCCCGTAATCGT
>JBCCXW010000113.1:0-11639 GCA_039191105.1 Pseudomonadota bacterium | reverse complement strand
TCTTATTTGGCGCGGGGAGACCTCTGCCGACGCCCTGGTCGACCAGATCGTCCGCCTTGGCTATGGCGTTTCAGCCTTTTCAGAGGACGCCTCCGCCAAGTCCGCAAAACGCGAAGAGCGAGCGCTCTTGCTGGCCATGGGCGTCGCAGCCTTTGCGCTCGCCAATATCATGCTGCTTTCGGTTTCGGTTTGGAGCGGCCATGGGGAGATGGGAACCGACACGCGCACCGCGTTACATGCGATCTCGGGCCTCATCGCCTTCCCCGTTCTGATTTTCAGTGGCCGACATTTTTACCAATCTGCCTGGTCGGCTTTAAAGCACGGTCATGCCAATATGGACGTGCCAATCAGTTTGGCTCTGACCCTCGCTTTTGCGGTGAGCGTTTGGGAGACCGTGCATGGCGGTGCGCATGCCTATTTCGATGCTGGCGTGATGCTATTGTTCTTCTTGCTGATTGGGCGTTTCCTCGATGCCCGCTTGCGACGGCAAGCAAACGCTGCGGCCCATGATCTTGCCGCTTTGCAGAACCGATCGGTGACACGCCTGGGCCGAGATGGCACGGTCGAAACGGTTCGTGCCGATGCGATTGCCTCCGGCGATACGGTGGTTTTGTCGGCGGGCGAGCGCGCGGTCATCGACCTTCGCGTGACGAGAGGCGTGAGCACAATCGATGAAAGCCTTGTGACGGGCGAAAGCTTGCCGCGTCCGGTTGAGGCCGGCGCGACCCTTTACGCGGGCTGCGTGAACCTCGATCACCCCCTGCACGGGCAGGCCTTAGGCGATGCATCCGATTCCCTGCTGGCGGATCTTTCGCGCATGTTGGAAGCGGGGGAACAAAAACGCGCGCGGTATCGGAAAATCGCAGATAAGGCCGTCGCGCTCTATGTGCCCTTTGTTCACACCACAGCGGCGCTCGCCTTGCTGGTCTGGCTAATGCTTGGAGCAAGCCCGCGCGACGCAATCATGGTCGCTGTTTCGACTTTGATTATTACCTGCCCTTGCGCCTTGGCATTGGCGGCACCGGTCGCGCAAGTTGTGGCAGCTGGCCGTCTGTTCAAAAACGGTACCTATCTGCGATCCGGCGATGCCTTAGAGCGCCTGGCAGAGGTGGACCATATCGTATTTGACAAAACCGGAACATTGACGCTCGGCACGCCGCTTTTGATCTCGCAGCATGGCGACGAGCTCGGGCTTGCCGCCAAGCTGGCGCGCGGCAGCCGACATCCGCTGTCGCGCGCAATTGTCAATGCGACCGGCCCGGGGCCGATGGCAGATGAACTCACGGAAACACCTGGGCTTGGCGTGGAAGGGTGGATTGATGGGCGCCGATATCGCTTGGGCTCAGCGATTTGGGCCGGCGTGCCCGACGCTCCAGAAAGCCAGGCGAGCGGACCAACGTTTTGGCTGAGCGGCGATGATGTCGATCCGGTGCAATTCTCATTTCAAGACCATGTCCAAGACAGCGCCGGCGAGGTTGTCACACGCCTTGCGGCCGCCGGGTATGGCGTCGAGATCTTGTCCGGTGACACCAAGTCTGCGGTCGAGACCACAGCGGCGCAGCTCGGCATTTCAGACTGGCGCGCACGGGTTTCGCCGCAAGACAAGGTGGCTCGATTGGAAGCGCTCTCTGCGCGCCAAAAGAAGGTTCTCATGGTCGGCGACGGCTTGAATGATGCGGGCGCTTTGGCGCTGGCGCACGCGTCCTTAGCACCGGGCGGCGCGGTCGATGTCTCACAATCTGCGTCTGATGCGGTGTATTCGGGCGGTTTGCGCGCGATTTCCGCGATCCTTGAAGTGGCCAAGCGGTCGCGCCGTGTCATGATTGAGAATTTCGGCCTCGCCGCCGCGTACAATGTCATTGCGGTCCCAATCGCGGTCACGGGTCATGTTACCCCGCTGATCGCCGCGATCGCTATGTCAGCGTCTTCGCTCATCGTGACCTTGAACGCTCTGCGTCTTAATTGGGAGTAATCCCATTGGAAATCATCATTTATCTCATTCCCGTTGCCTTGGGCCTTGGCTTGCTGGGGCTTGGGGCGTTTTTGTGGTCGGTGAATTCGAACCAATATGACGATCTCGATGGCGCCGCGCATCGCATTCTCAACGACGATGACGACAAACCGCTTTAGCAGCCGGTCGAAAAAGCTCTGGCGCGCGACCTGACAGAATACACTTTATCTGGCCGTCTAAGACACTCCGGTTCTTCCCTTATACTCGCCGATCCCTGCCATTCCTACGTTTGGTGTAAGCCTTACTTAGGAGCCTAAAAAATATGTCTGTCACGGTCATGCTCGGCGGCGATGCTGCAGATCTCACCCCCGCTCTGGACACTGCGATCCAGCTCACAAAACACTTAAAGACGACCTTGACGGGTTTGTGTGTCCTACCGGATCCGGCAAATTCCTTCGTTTATGTCGCCGGCGCCGAGGCCGTTATGATGGGCTCGGCGGCAATTGCTTCTCTAACGGAAGCGCAGGACAAGTTCGCCAAAGAGCTAAAGGCGGTTTTCGAAACCCAAACACAGGCTGCTGGCGCTTGGTTGAAAGCAAGCTTTGTCAAAGAACAAGGATCGATCGCGTCGCGCGCCGCGGCGGCGAATCTGTTAGAAGATGCCTTTGTAGTCCCGAAAGGGGCGACCCAGTCCAATCACGCGCTCAACCCAGCGTTTGAGCATGTGCTTATGGAAGCCAATTTGCCGCTCATATTGGCGCCGAGAAAGGCGACCGACACGGAGACCTGCATCATTGCTTGGGATGGCAGTCCCATCGCTGCGCGCGCGGTGCGGATGCACCTGCCTCTGATCACCACTTACAAGAAAGTTGTAATCGCGCATCACCCCGAAAAAGTCCGTCACCAATGGGCGCATGTGTGCGGCGCGTCGCAAGCGCGGTTGAAGATGTTTCTGCAAGAAGAGCGATTGGAAGTGGTTGAAAGCGAATTGAGCGGTCCGGTCTCTGAGGCGCTGCTTAGCACTGCCGAGGCGCATCAAGCGTCCATGATTGTAATGGGCGCGTATGGCCATGCCCGGATTGGACAAATGTTGTTTGGCGGGACGACCAGCAAACTCTTGCATTCCGACACCGCGCCCGCGCTCGCGCTGTGTCGATAGGAGGCCGTGATGTCGTTACAGCAAATCACCCTGCGCTTGGCGCGCAATCCGGACACACCGCATGGCGATGATGCGCAAGGTTATGTGCTGATCGCACCGCTGAACACGGAAGGATTGATTGATCTCGAGGCCTGGCGGGCCGATCGTGAGAAATGCACCGTCATCCGGTTTCATCCCGATCCGGACGAGCGCGCAGATGGTTGGCTGACTCATCATGGCAGCAAGTGGCGGTTTCACTATGATGAGGATCATGAGGGCCCCGATGAGGGCGGCCATCGCCTTGGCGATCACATTTTTCGTCCGGGCGAATATGTCACCATCGCGCATCATGGCGAAACGGCTTTGGTCTATCGTGTCACCGAAGTCGCACCCTATCGCGGGGCGTAAGCTAAGGCGCAATTTTCGGGTGGCGCTTTGCGTTTAACCGGCGTAGGTGGCGCAAATGACGCCTGCGCTCCGCCTTGGTTTTTTCTCCTGTTTTGGGTGCTATCTCATTTGGGGTGGTTTGCCGCTTTACTTTCGGGCGCTGGACCATATCGCTCCGATCGAAATGCTCGCCCACCGGATCATTTGGAGCGTGCCCACCGGTCTTATCTTGATCATTGTCGCGCGCAATTGGCATCAATTGCGCGCCGCGTTCGACCGACAACATATGCTCTGGCTCATGGTCTCAGCGCTGCTGATTGGCGGCAATTGGTTGCTCTACATTTGGGCGGTCGGCGAAGAGCGGGTGATGGAGGCGAGCCTCGGCTATTACATCAATCCTTTGATCAATGTGTTGATTGGCGCGCTGTTTTTCTCAGAACGATTGCGTCCGGCGCAATGGCTTTCAGTTGCTTTGGCCGCAATCGGCGTCGCCGTGATGACAAGCGCCTTGGGCTATTTGCCGTGGGTGGCATTGGTGCTGTGTTTGACGTTTGCTTTCTACTCAGTGATCCGCAAACAAGTCCAAGTTGATGGTCGCGCTGGCTTCGTTGTCGAAGCGGCTTTGCTCGCACCGATCGCGATGCTTTGGATGGCTTGGTTTGTTGGCGCGCCAGAGGGTCGATTAATGGGCGAGGGCGGATATGATATTCCATTACTGCTCGCCGCGGGTCCGATCACAGCAATGCCATTGATCCTGTTCGCGATTGCCGCGAAGCGGTTGCGCTTATCGACCATGGGGATGATGCAATATATCGGGCCGACGCTGCAGTTTCTGATCTCGGTCCTGATATTCAAAGAACCATTTGGACTGACCCATGCGATTGCGTTTGGCTTTATCTGGACGGCGCTGATCATATTCACGCTCGACAGTCTCATGGGCGAGGCGAAAGCCCGCCGCTTGGCGCGTGCAGCAGCATCCATGCGTTAAAGAAAAACCCGGCAAAAAGCCGGGTTCAAGATTTGCATAGATGGAGAGTCAGGGCGTTTCCAAACTCAAGCACACAATCAGCAAAGCCCATGCCAACCTATGGAAATGCACGCAAAAATAGAAAATATCCTAAAAACAATCATATAGAGCATTGATCAAGCGTGTCGCGCGGGGGTCCGCTTGTAATCGATTGGATTGCCGGTTCATGATATAGGCAGCGTTAAGCTTAAGGTTCGGATCGGCAAGCGCCAGCGATCCACCCCAGCCAGAATGGCACAGTGTTTCTGGGTTTGGACCATAAAGCCCCAAATTGTTCCGCATCACCCCCGCTGCGAACTCTGTGATATAAGGCAGAACCAAATCCTGGCCGATGATGCGGCTTTGGGTCAGCGCCTCAAACGCGCGCTCTGAGATCACGCGGCGGCCGTTGAGAAAGCCTTGATGGGCATAAATGCCATACAGCTCAGCGACCGCGCGGGCGGTGCCGATCCCATTTGCAGACGGTATTTCGATTTCTCGCCAAATCGCCCCACCGCGATCTGGGGCCGCCCATTTGGTCAAGAAGGCTGCCCGGGTGGCCGTATTGATTTCACCCAGTTCAGGCAGGGCCCGTGGCCGCATCATCTCAGCAATTCGGGCATGGTCCGGCGCCGGTGTGCCGATTTGAAAATCTACATTTGCTGGACCCGTAAACGCATCGCGCAAAATGCCGCCGAGACTGCGGCCATCGATGCGTTTGACGATTTCGCCAACCAAATAGCCCCAACTCAATGGGTGATAGCCGTGCGCCGTGCCCGGCACCCATAGTGGCGCCAACTCGGCGAGGGCTGCAGCGCACCGATCAGGGGCAAGCCACAGGCTAGGATCGATCGGGTCGATAAAGCCGGGCAATCCTGCTTGGTGCGAGACCAGTTGCGCGATCGTGATCTCAGCTTTGCCGGACTGAGCAAATTCCGGCCAAACGTCCGCGACGGGGGTCTCGTACCCAGCGGGCAAAGCATCGATTATGTGCGCCAGCACCAAGGCTGCAATCGGCTTTGTCGTTGAAAAGACTGGAACAATTGTACGCTCGTCCCACAAATGCGTTTTGCCACGATCGGCATAACCGCCCTGCAAGTCGACAATCAAGGCGCCGTTGAGATAGGCCGCAAACCCAGCGCCAAGCTCTTTGTCTTCTGCGAAGTTCGCTGCAAACGCAGCTTGGACAGGTTCAAACCCAGGCGCCACGACGCCTGAAACTGGACCCTCCGTCATGGTCGGTCTCGCAGTGATTTGGACATTTGCGCGCGCGCCAGGGTCTGCCCATTTCGTTCAACGCTTTCATGCCGGTCAGTGCTGAACCCCATCGCCGCGAATGCCGGCTGGGCCATCAGGCTTGCATGCGTAGAGAGCTGCGTCTCGCCCATATGTCGCGCATGTTCTTCAATCGCCTGATAGAGCCGCCGAAACAGGCCCGTTCCTTGCGCCTCCGCTCGGATATAGGCGAAATCGATGTAACCGCCTGGCTCAACCGTCATGAAACCCGACAGGGCGTGGTCTTCGTGCGCGACGATGACATATTTGCGATCGAGCCGCGCCGCCCAGTCTGCGCCTGACCAAGGCGCGGGCGCCCAAGCCTGCGACTGGGCTTTGGAGTATTGGGTTGGGCCTTTGTGAATAGCATCGAACATCAGGGCGCCGAGCGCGTCATAATCATCCGGTTGCGACAGACGCAGCGTGATCGCATCCATGATTACCTCTGGGCCAGCGGTTGATTTCATCTCTGTGAGCGGGCACTCGTGTCGCGTTCTGTTTCGTCCGTCAAGGAGCCTTTATGCACCACCGTCCTCGCCGTTCTTGTTTGTACATGCCGGGCGCGAATGCGCGGGCCTTGGAAAAAGCCAAGGCTTTGCCGGCGGATGTCGTAATTTTTGATTTAGAAGATGCGGTCGCACCAGAAATGAAACTTGAGGCGCGCGAGACCGTCTGCGCCGCCGTGAAAGCGGGCGGCTATGGACCCCGCGAAGTGGTGATCCGGATCAATGGGCTCGACACTGAATGGGGGCTTGATGATCTGAAAGCTGCGATCGCCGCGGGTCCAGATGCGATCCTGGCGCCTAAGGTGATCGATGGCGGTGACATTGATCGCCTCAACGATGCCATGAGCCGGGCCGGTGCGCCGGACGATACGGGGCTTTGGGTGATGATCGAAATGCCGAAAGCGATCCTCAATATCCAAGACATTGCCGAAGCGGTCGGCCGCACGCGGCTCACAGCCTTTGTGATGGGGACCAATGACTTGGCCAAAGAGCTGCGCGGGGTGAATGATCCCCCACTGCGCACGGCCTTTCAAACCTCGCTCGGGCTAACCGTCGCGGCGGCACGGGCCTATGACCTGCTGGCGATTGATGGCGTTTTTAACGGCATTGGCGACGATGAGGGCCTCACCGCTGAATGCCAGCAAGGGCGCCTGATGGGCTTTGACGGCAAAACGCTGATCCACCCCTCGCAAATTGACGCCGCCAATCAGATCTTCGCTCCGGCGGAAGACGATGTCGCGCAGGCCAAAGCGGTCATCGCGGCCTTTGCTGACCCGGCCAATGCCGGCAAAGGCGTCCTCAAAGTGAATGGTAAAATGACTGAGCTGTTGCACTTAGAAGAAGCTGAACGGACGGTGGCCGTGGCGGAGGCGATCGCGGCGATGGGGGATTAGGGCGCTGTTCGCGGGGCAAGGTTTTTGACGGAGTTATTTGGCGCAGAGCAACTCCATATTTGACTTCCCCTGCGTCCATGGCGGTTGCGGTGTGGCGAATACAAATAAGAGGGCAACAGCATGAAAGTCGCAGCCGTAAAAAAGCCAGGGGGACCCGGCAATCTTGTGATTGAGGAGCGGCCAGATCCCGTCCCTGGTCCTGGCGAGATCCTTGTTCGGGTGAAAGCCTCGTCGCTCAACTACCATGACTTTGTCGTTGTCATGGGCGGAATTCCCACAGATGACGGACGCATTCCAATGTCGGATGGCGCCGGTGAAGTCGTGGCTGTGGGTGACGGCGTCACTCGGTTCAAGCCAGGCGATCACGCGCTCAGTCTGTTTTTCCCGGACTGGCAAAAAGGTGAGATTGACGCGCTCGGTTTTGGCAGCGTTCCAGGCGATGGCGCTGACGGGTTCGCCGCTGAGCTTGTGGCCATGCCAGAGACCGCATTTACCCTTATGCCCAAAGGCTATTCTTTTACAGAAGCCGCCACCTTGCCCTGCGCGGCTTTGACAGCCTGGCGTGGGATGTTTGTAGAGGGCAGCGTAAAGCCCGGGGATTGGGTGCTCACCCAAGGCACGGGCGGGGTGTCGGTGTTCGCGCTGCAATTGGCCAAAGCCGCGGGCGCACGCGTCATTTCCACGTCCTCTTCGGATGCCAAGCTCGAGCGGATGACCGCGCTCGGGGCCGATCATGTGATCAATTACAAAGATACGCCCGAATGGGGCCGCGCGGCGTTCGAGATGACGGGTGGGCGCGGGGTTGACGAAGTCGTTGAGATTGGCGGGCCAGGCACGATGGCACAGTCGATCCAAGCCTGCCGCGTCGGTGGACATATTTCTTTGATCGGAGTTTTGACGGGTGTGTCGGGCGAGGTGCCAACCGCGGCGTTCTTCTCCAAGAACCTGACCATGTCCGGCATCACGGTCGGCTCGCGCGCGCATCAAGAAGACATGATCGCCGCAATTGAAGCGAGCGGGATCAAACCCGTTCTCGATCAGGACTTTCCCCTCGACAAGATTGCGGAGGCCTTTGCGCATCAGGCGAGCCAGCAGCATTTCGGAAAGATCACGCTGAGCCTTTAGGGTCGAAGCGCCGCGCGTGTGCGTTTTTGCTCTGTCAGGCGGTATTATCGCGCCCGCGGATCACCGCTTGACCTCAACCTAAGTTGAGGCGGCAGGATGGCTCTGACACGCACATAGAAAATCTGGAGCCACCAATGATCATCAATCAAATTACGCTGCCATGCATCGATTACGACGCGAGTGTCGCATTCTATCTCAGCCTCGGCATGGTTCAGATTGTCTCGTCACCTCAGCACTATGCGCGTTTTGAAATGCCGGGTGGCGAGGGCGCAACGCTGTCTTTGCATCAGGTCGACACGCGCGCTGTGCCAGGCGCGATTGTTTACTTTGATCATGCGTCTGCCGCTGAGCTCGACCGCCATGTAAGCGACCTCAAAGCGCAAGGGCTTAAGGTTCACAAAGGCCCGCAGGATGAGTCCTGGGGCTGGAGAGAAGCGCGGCTTTATGACCCGAGCGGCAACGAAATATGCCTGATGTATGCAGGGTCTGTTCGCCGGTTCCCGGATTGGCGGCTCGACGGCAAAACCGGCTGACGTCCGGGGTCTTTACTCAAACGGTTCGCCTGTTCAGCGATCCGCATCCATTAATCATCGCGGAACCGATTGGTAATCGGATAGCGCCGATCGCGGCCAAAGTTCTTCGAGCCCACTTTTACCCCGGGCGGCGCTTGTCGGCGTTTATATTCGGCGATGTAGAGCAAATGCTCGATCCGCTTGACCATACCGCGATCATGGCCGCGTTTCAGGATCTCGTCGACATCTTCCTCTTCATCGACCAGCCCGCGTAAAATGTCGTCGAGGACGTCATAAGGGGGCAGGGAGTCATCATCGCGTTGATCTTCGCGCAGCTCAGCGCTTGGCGGTTTGGTGATGATCCGTTCTGGGATGACTTCGCCGCCTGGGCCGAGCGCGCCAATCGGGATGGCCGTATTGCGCCAACGCGAAAGCGCGAAGACCTCAGTCTTATAAAAGTCTTTCAACGCATTATACCCGCCGCACATATCGCCATACAGCGTTGCATACCCGACCGCCATTTCAGACTTGTTGCCGGTGGTGACGACCATGTGGCCGAATTTGTTGGAGAGCGCCATCAAGGTCAGACCGCGCAACCGGGATTGAATATTCTCTTCCGTCGTGTCCGGTTGGGTTTCCGCAAAAATGTCGCCGAGCATTGTGTCCAGCGCACCAACGCCCGGCGCGATATTGATCGTATCATAGCGAACCCCCAGCGCTTCCGCGCAGGCTTTGGCGTCTTCAAGGCTATCAGAGCTGGTATATTTGCTCGGCATCATCACGCACCAAACCCGCTCCGGTCCGAGGGCATCCACTGCGATGGCTGCGGTCAGCGCGCTATCAATCCCGCCCGAGAGACCGAGGACGACGCCGGGAAACCGGTTCTTATTGACGTAATCGCCCAGCGCGAGCGTCGCGGCGCGATATTCTGCCTCCCAACCGGTGCTTAGGCGCGCGGCTTTTTTGGCCGGGATAAAGCGGTGTTGGTCGCCATCATAAGTGACAAGTGTCGTGCCAGAGACGAAATCACTGAGCAATTGATGCTCAGCGCCATCGTGATCGACGGCGTAAGAGGCGCCGTCAAAGACCAGCTCATCCTGTCCACCGACTTGATTGACGAAAAGATACGGAATCCCGGTTTTGGCCCAGGCCGAAAACGTCGTGTGCCGTTCGACATTCACGGTGCGGCGCCATGGCGATGCGTTCGGGACCAGCATGACTTCCGCGCCGGCCGCTTTCAGCGCCGCAGGGACGCGCGCATACCAGATGTCTTCACATATCGCGATGCCAACTTGGATCCCGTTCATCTCGACGAGCTTATGTGCGCCTTCGCCTGCATCGAAGATCCGTTTCTCATCGAAGACGCCATAATTGGGGAGTTCGCGCTTGTCATATCGCAGGCGAATCTCACCGTTTTCGAGCAACAGCACCGAATTGAAGAGCTTTCCATCGGTCGCCCAAGGCGATCCAATCAAAATCGATGGCCCCTGTTTGGTGAGCGGCTTCAGCGCCTCAATCGCGGCCATGGAGTGCTCCACCGCGGCCGGTTTCAAGACCAGATCTTCCGCGGGATACCCGAGGATAAACAGCTCCGAAAGAACCAGAAGGTCCGCGCCGTTCGTTTTGGCTTTGGCATGTGCGGTTTCAGCTAAGGTTTTGTTTCCCTTGATGTCTCCAACCACGGGATTGAGCTGAGCCACGAGCATTTTCAGGGATCTGGTCATCGCCTTGAGTTAGGGAGTTTTTGTCCCGGTGACAATCAGGACGCAGCGTCCCAGGGTGGGGAAATGGCACGGACGCTCGAGATTGCCATCGCGGGGGCAGGCATCGGCGGATTGGCCCTGGCAACGCTTTTGGCGCGCCGCGGCCATAGCGTGCGCGTGTTCGATCAGTTCGCTTCGCCAAAGCCAATTGGCTCGGGCTTGATGTTACAACAGACTGGGCTGGCGGTCCTGGACCAGCTTGGCTTGCGGGCGGAGATCGATCTGCTCGGCAAGCCGATTGAGCGGCTCTGGGGCCTCACCACACCGTCGCTGCGTCCGGTTCTGGATGTCCGCTATGGCAAGTGGAAGCGTGGTCTTTACGGTCTTGGGGTGCAACGCGGCTTGGTGTTTGAGACGTTGCTAAACGCTGCGCTTACATCTGGCGTTGAATTGGTGCCGAACAGCCTTGTGGTTAGCGCCGATCCCGCGCGCCCTTCGCTGCTTTTAGAGAGCGGGCAGCGCGTCAATGGAATGGATCTCGTCGTCTTAGCGCATGGCGCGCGGTCAAATCTCACCCCTGAGGATCAAGGCGTGGATTTGCCTTATGGGGCGCTCTGGGCAACCTTGCCTTGGCCCGCGACTGGCCCGTTTGATCCCGCCGCGCTCGAGCAAAGATATCTCAAAGCGCAGCAGATGAGCGGTGTGATGCCGTCGGGCCGACTGAGCGCAGAAGCGCCGGAAACGCTGACCTATTTTTGGTCCATCCGGGCCGATCAAGAAGCCGATTGGCGGCTGAAACCGCTTGATGTCTGGAAACAAGACGCGATCCAACTGTGGCCGGAGACAGAATCTCTCATGCCGCATTTCCAAAGCCATGACGACCTGACTTTTGCGCGCTATCGCCATCATACAGCGAGGGAACCTGTGGCAGGTCGTGGCTTGGTGCGAATGGGTGATGCCTGGCATGCGGCGTCACCGCAATTGGGGCAGGGGGCGAATATGGCGCTCTTGGATGCGTGGGCGCTGGCGCTCGCTCTGGCGCGGAATGCTGAGGTCTCAGAAGCGCTTCAAGCCTATTTGCGGCTGCGGCGCGGACATGTGCGGCTCTATCAGTGGATGACCTGGCTGTTCACACCGGTTTAC
>JBCCXW010000112.1:0-11677 GCA_039191105.1 Pseudomonadota bacterium | reverse complement strand
TTGCGCAAGCTGGGGGCACACTACGCCAATCGGATTTGGTTGCTCGACTTAATTTCTGATCTGTTGCTCGTCGCCGGCGTCATATGCGCTTTTTTTGTTGCGTGGTGGACATTCATTCCGATCACCGGTTTGGCGTGTCTGCAGCGCATTGCCAATCGCCGTATGGCGGGCGAGCTTGCCGCGAAAGCGGCGCAAGAATCGACCGATGCTTTCCTGTTCTTGTACAATTCAGGCGTGCTTTGGCTGGAACGCCCTACCAGTCCGCCATCGGACCGCTTACGCCAGATTCGGCCGCGCTAGCTTTTTGCGCGATCATCCGCCGCAGCGGTGAAACGCGCGACGCCGCCAAAAGACCGAGCGTGCGGAACGGCTTGGTCAGCGTCAGATCATTTGAGAACAATCGGTCAATCGCATCGAGCGCCAGCGCTGTGCTCGCGCCGTCAAAGCGGCGTGCCTGACTATACGCCTCGAGCATTTGCGGACCACCGATCTCACCGCCTATGCGCAGTGTATGCTCGGCAATTTCGATCAGCGCGGCGACGTCGCGAAAGCCTTGATTGAGCCCTTGTCCCGCCAGCGGGTTGACCCGCCGTGCTGCATCTCCAATCAAAGCCGCACGCGGGGCGATGATCTCTGTCGCAAGTTGCAAGATCAAAGGATACGATCCGGCTTTGCCGTCAATCTGCATGGGTCCGGCAAAGTCTGCAAAGCGCGCATTCAGCTCTGCCTCAATGTCTGGAACCGGCATTTCGGCCAAAGTTTCAGCCGCGCCGCGCGCCATATACCAGGCGAGATTGGCGCGATTACCGGTCAGCGGAAGCGTCGCGAAGGGCCCTTCCGGGGTAAACAATTGGCGCGCGATGCCGTCATGTGGCCGCGATAATTTCACATTTGCCGTGAGTACGGACTTTTGATAATCGCGTCCTTCGACAGGAATGTTCAATGCGGTGCGAACGGGCGAGCGCATGCCATCAGCGCCGATCAATAAGCGCGCCGCGACTGTACGGCCTTGGTCCAGTTCGATCGAAATATGATTGTCCGCGCGCGTGAGGGATCGGAACTCAGCTGGCGCAAGCCTGGACAGTGTTGCGCTCTTCGCCATCGCCTCGTCGAGCGCCGCCTGCAAGGGCTCGGCCATCACCATTTGACCCAAAGGTTCGTCCGGATCTGGACTATCTAAATCGTCTTTTGAGAACAAAGCGGAGGGTTGTCCGAACCAATGCTGGCCACCATCGACGGCTTCGAGACCATGAAGGGGCTGGCTCGTTTCGATCAGGCGATCGGTGACGCCAAGCGAGCGTAATAGCCGCCAACTGCCTGTAACAATTGCAAAGTTTCGTCCATCCGAAGGCTTGGTCTTGCTCGGGTCACGGGCATCAATGATGACCGCTTCAAGCCCGAGTTGCGCCAGTCCAAGCGCCAAAGATGCGCCCGTTGGGCCGGCGCCAATGATCGCAACATCGAACACTTTATTGCTCATAGAGGCTCAAATACGGACTCCTTTCCGGTCAGTCTATGCCTGACAGACAAACGGGCGTTTGGGTCGCAGCCTGCCTGAAATTTGGTCACGCTTCCGCTCGGCGCAGATGAACGGCTTTTTAGATCTGGCGCAATCCAAGGCGGACGTGTTGGTTCTCAGCATCAATTAATCTGAGCTGCGGGAGAGACGGGCAATGAGTTTATGGACAAAATCAGCAATGCGGGGCGCTTTATTGCTGCCGCTTGCGGGGATGGCGGGGCTCGCCGCCCATGCGCAAGAGGCGAGCGCCGTCAGTGCGTATGTAGATAGCAGCTACTTGTTCCTGATTGGTGGATTGATCGTTATGTTCATGGCCGCCGGCTTCCTTTGCCTGGAGTCGGGCTTGGTCCGGTCGAAAAACGCCTCCATGCAGTCGTTAAAGAACATCTCGTTGTTCTCAGTTGCGGGCCTGATGTTCTGGCTCATCGGCTATAACATTGCGTATCCGGCCTCGACGGCGCTTGGAGGCATTGTCGGTATTCCAGGGGGCATACCTTGGACAGGCGAAGAAAGCCTCGATACTGGCTATGCCGCGCATTCGGACTGGTTTTTCCAAATGGTGTTTGTCGCAACCGCGGCATCCATTGTCTCGGGCACCGTGGCGGAGCGGGTGAAAGTCTGGTCTTTCCTCGCATTTGTGGTTTTCTTGACGGCGCTGATCTACCCCACAGTTGTCAGCTGGGAATGGGGCGGCGGCTACCTAGATTCAGAATGGGATTTCTCCGACTTTGCTGGATCAACGCTGGTCCACTCTACGGGTGGTTGGGCCGCTCTGATCGGGGCGATCGTGATCGGGCCACGGGCTGGGAAATATTTTGGCGACAAAGTGAACCCAATGCCGGGCTCGAACATTCCATTGGCGGCGCTCGGAACTTTCATTCTTTGGTTTGGGTGGTTCGGCTTTAACGGCGCGTCTCAACTCGCGGCAGGGACGTTTGATGATATCAACGCTGTCGCGAAGATTTTCGCGAACACCAATATGGCGGCGGTCGGCGGCGTCTTGTCGGCGATGATCCTGACGGGCATCCTCTATAAGGGCAAAGTCGATCCAACCATGGCATTCAACGGTGCTATTGGGGGCCTGGTTTCGATCACTGCTGAGCCGCTCGCACCAAGTATGGGCCTGGCCGTTTTGATCGGTGCCATTGGCGGGGTTCTCGTCGTCTTGACGGTGCCACTGCTGGACAAGTTCAAAATCGACGACGTTGTCGGCGCGATCCCGGCACACTTGGTGTGCGGCATTTGGGGCACAATGGTGGTGCCACTTTCTTACACAAGCGCCATGATGCCGAATGATGCCGGTGACCCGAACTATGTCGGTCAATTGGTGGGTGTGCTTCTCACCGGTGTGGTTGTCTCCGCGCTTTCCGCTGTGGTTTGGCTGGCACTGAAGTTCACCATTGGTGTGCGGGTCAGCGAAGAGGAAGAGCAACTCGGCCTCGACCGCTCGGACACAGGCGTAGAAGCCTATCCGGAGTTCTCCTCCTAAGACCAAATTACCCGTGCCGGGATCGCCCGGCGCGGGTTACCAGTACGCTTCCCTTTGTTGGAAGCGTTTCCTCCCGACTTACCCCCGGTGCTTTCGCTCCGGGGGTTTTTTCGTCATTTTCATGGCCGTTAGCGCCGTTTTAAGGCCGCGCTTGTAATTTCATTTTTGGTTCAGAACGTCCGCCCCCAACCGGAGATGAGATTATGGCGAATTCCATCGCAGAAGCGGCCCATATGCGCGAAGTGTCAGATCCGGTTTGGCGGATTATCACCGGCACCGCGGCCTTTGCCATGGGCGTGTTTATTTGCGGCAGCGTCGGGTCGTACGATCCGCTCGATCCGAGCTGGAATTCGGCCACGCATCGTAGTGTTGAGAATTTGTTCGGGGCCAGCGGCGCTGTGTTCGCGGACATTATGCGGCAATTGCTGGGTTGGTCGGCATGGGTGGCGGGGCTCGCTTTGATGATTGGCGGCGCGATGCGGGCGGTTCTGATCGGTGCACCGCGGATCCGGCGCTGGCTCTTGGGTTGTCTGTTTGTACCGCTTTCCGCAGCCTGTTTTGCCGCTTGGCCCGTGCCGACGTCTTGGCCGATGCGGGCCGGCCTTGGCGGCATGGTCGGGGACGGGTTGCATGATCTCAGCGCCATGCCTTTTAAAGCGCTTCTCATGCCGATGCCAGAACTGCTTGCTGGCCTCGTCGCAGGGGGGCTTGCTTTGCTTTGTGCTTTTTCCGCGCTCGGGTTCCGCCGCGGGGATGCGCTCTTGCTGCACGCTGCCGCATCGCAATCGAGTGCCCGCGCGGCGCGCCAAGCGGGTGGATTGCTCGCCTTTTTGAAGCGTCGGCGGCGAAAAGCAGGTGACCATGGCGCCGATCATCCGTCTTTTCGCATCAAACGCCCGGAAGTCTCCCCTGATCCACTTCCAGACGACGAGGTCGCCGACGCCGATTTTGATGCCATGGCGGATGAGATCGCCGCGGGATCAAGCGCGTCGCGAAAATCTGTAACCGTCACCGCTCCGCGGTCGGCGACCATTCCCAAACCGCAGGTCAAGCGCAATCGCAAAGCCCGTGGGGCAAAGCTGCCGCCTTTGGATCTCCTACAAGTGCCACCAACCCAGCGGCATGAAATAGACGAAGAGGCGTTGCTGGCCAAAGCCAACCGCCTCGCGGAAGTGCTGCGCGAATTTGGCGTTCGTGGCCGCATTCGCGAGGTTCGCCCTGGACCTGTCGTCACGCTGTTTGAGCTTGAGCCAGCCGCTGGCGTAAAATCCGCACGCGTAATCTCGCTCGCAGATGATGTGGCGCGTTCGATGAGTGCCGTCTCATGCCGGATCGCTGTTGTGCCAGGTAAAAATGCGATGGGCATCGAATTGCCAAATGATGAGCGCCAAACCGTGTATTTGCGCTCCCTGCTCGACAATGACATCTACACCAAATCGAAAGCCCGATTGCCAATGGCGTTGGGCGAGGATATTGGCGGTGCGCCAATGGTCGTTGAGCTGGCAAAGATGCCGCATTTGCTGATTGCCGGGACGACCGGTTCGGGCAAGTCGGTTGGCGTCAATGCGATGATCCTATCGCTGATTTACAAACTCCCGCCCGAAGAGTGCCGGTTCATTTTTATTGATCCAAAAATGCTCGAACTGAGCATCTATGAAGGTATCCCGCATCTCTTATCGCCGGTCGTCACCGACCCGAAAAAGGCCGTTCTGGCGCTACAATGGGCGGTGCGCGAAATGGAAACCCGATATGAGTTAATGTCGAAAGCGGGGGTCCGCAATTTGGCGGGCTTCAACAAGAAAGCCGCAGAGTATCGCAAGCGCGGCGATCAATTGACCCGCCGGGTTGAGACCGGTTTCGATGAGCGGGGTAAACCGCAATTTGAGACTGAGCTATTGCCGCTCGATCACGTCCCGAACCTGGTCATCGTGATCGATGAAATGGCCGATTTGATGATGGTCGCGGGCAAAGAAATTGAAGGGTGTGTTCAGCGTCTCGCGCAAATGGCGCGTGCCGCCGGGATTCACTTGATCACGGCCACACAGCGCCCTTCGGTCGATGTCATTACCGGCACGATCAAGGCCAACTTTCCAACTCGGATTTCGTACATGGTGACCACCAAAATCGATTCCCGCACGATCCTGGGGGAGCAAGGCGCCGAACAATTGCTGGGTATGGGTGACTTGCTCTATCAAGCCGCCGGGGTGCGCTCAAAGCGCTGTCATGGCCCGTTCGTGTCGGACGAAGAGGTCCAAGCCGTGGTGGATTGGCTGCGTGATAATGGCGGCGAGCCGGATTATAATCCTGATGTTCTGGATGAGCCGGATGACGGTGGCACAGGCAGTGCGATTATGGATGCCATGCTCGGCACATCGACCGGCGATAAGGACGAGGATCTCTATTCTCAAGCCATGGCGATTGTCTTACGCGACAAGCGCGCCTCGACCAGCTATTTGCAGCGGCGCTTGAAAATTGGCTACAACAAAGCCGCCACTTTGATTGAGCGGCTCGAAGATGAAGGAGTGATTTCAGCCCCTAATCATGCCGGCAAGCGCACGATTTTGCGCTCGGGTGAAGGCGGTGAGTGACCCTGCGATATAGGCACTTCTCCTAAGTGACGGCGCTGACATTGTGGGCTCCTATAGGTGCGGTATTGCAAAAGGAGCCCCGTCCCGATGTCTCACACGCCCCATGAACTCGCTGACGATTTTCCGGCCGAGAAAGAGCGGATTGCCGAGTTAAAACGCACCAGTCCGCACTTTGCGCGCTTGGCTGATCGGTATCATGAAATCAATCGCACCATTCATCGCATGGAAGCGCGGATTGAGCCGGTGACCGAGGGCACGGAATTCGCCTTAAGGCGGGAGCGTATGATGCTCAAAGATCAGCTCTATGCGATGATGCAGCCGACCGGCTTCTCCCGCGCTGGCTAGTCGCCGACTGGCGAGCGGCGCGCTGCTCCATTCTGGGCAGGCACATTCTTCGTTGACGCTGGCGCGATTTCCTCGCTATACGCGCGGTTCCGTTCTCGTGCCCAGATGGCGGAATTGGTAGACGCGCACGGTTCAGGTCCGTGTGCCGCAAGGCGTGGAGGTTCGAGTCCTCTTCTGGGCACCAAACCCTGTTTTTGGGGCACACTTAACCATACCAGTTAATCTACGCAGCGCCGATATCGGTTCGCGGCCGTGTGGGCTTCAAAAATGGTTCATGGCCAAGACCGAGCTTGGTTGATCGAGAGCACGGCTCCTTGTGGTGAGATCAACCAGTACGCCACGCGACGGTCCACCGCTTGGATGGCCGTAGATCCACGCAAATAAAGATATAAATTTATACAAATATTCCATAAAATTTAATTGACTCTCGATTCTTTGCGTGTTTCCAAGTCATTGTTGGATAGGCGTTTTAAGGCGCGAATACATTATTCCGATCAGGGTGAGCCAAATCAGTGTTCGATCTACCTGCCATTCCTCTGTCACGCTTTGAGCTCGCTTTTGAAGCCGCTCGGCTTGACCAAGAATTGACGCAAAAGACAATGGACGAGATCGTTCAGCAGCGTCTGGCTAATTTGACGGATTGGCAAGCCGCCCAGAATCCGGCGCTGAGCCGTTACAAGCGATCGCTCTCGCTGGTTTTCTCTGACGCGGAATTGGAGTCTGGGATTCGCAACGATTTGCTTCAAGTGCTGCCATTCTCGCGGCGTGGTGCGGGAGCAACCTGATGGAACCGAAAGAGGGCACTCTGGGCAATGTGTTGGAGGCGGCTTGGCAGTTTGCTGACGACCCGGCGGAGCGGCAAGCCTATTTGGACTATTTGCGGAGCACCGGCGCATCTGAAGAATACATAGAATTTGTCGAAGGGTATTGGGAGGCGCGCGACGACCTCAAAGATACGCTTGGCGGGATTTGGGATGATTTCGTGGACTGGGTGAAGGACCTTTTCGGCAAAGGGGACGGGCGCAGCGGATGAGACGAGGCCAAATGGGAAAATGCTAACGCTCACAGAAGCGCTTGAGAAGCGCGAAGCAACGACATCGCTGGCGAGTGATTTTGCGGTCTTACAAGCCGAAGCGCGCAGTCAAGTGCGCTCACTTTCTGCGCTCCGGGCGACGACGCAGGCCGCGATCGCAGACCTGCGGGATGCCGATCTTGGTGGCCCGAAAGATGCGTCTCGAACACAGGCGCTTGTATTGCTGAGCCAACAGATTTCGGTTTGGGAGGCCCGCATTGCCGTCTATGGACAATACCGGCGGCTTGTCGCGCAAAAGCGCAACCAATTGGGAGAGGCGCATTGAGCGTCCCGGCCTTCGCTGGCGGGACGGCTGCTCCCTTATTTGATCGCGACCTAGCGCCGTATTTGCTGACCGCTTTCGCCGACGCCCATAGCCGCATTTGGGCGAATATGTTCTTCGCCGATGTGCGGCTTTATGAAGATCCGAATCGGGTCGTGCGCGATCTTCTGGATGAACTCGCATATGCGGCGTGGCGCGGGGTCGATGTCCGATTGGTGATTAGTCCGACGGATGCGGAAGATATGGAAGCGGGCAACGGGACGACAGCTTTCTATCTCAATGGCCAGGGCGTTGATGTGCGCTGGTTCCGGCGCGATGGGTTTCGCAGCACACATAGTAAAACGGTGATCATCGATCATGATCTTTCCGTGATTGGGAGCTGCAATTGGACTGATCGTGGTTTAACGCGAAGCGTTGAAGCCGGATTGACGGTCAACTCAACCGACATTGCGTCCGCGATGACAGAAGACTTCCTGCGGACCTGGGACGGCGCTTTGCCCATGGAGCGCGGATAGTGGATCCTTTGCTGTTCCAACCGCTCGTGGAGGATTGGGGTGAGCGTGTCTCATGGACCCAAAAGCAACGCGAAAAAGCGGCAGGGCTGTTGCGCGATATCTCAGGGCGCAATCGCGGAGAGATTATCGAAGACGTTCAGATTGATCCGGCTTTGGTCGCCGATCACGCTGTGCGACAAGCGATCGGTCCGCTTGATCGGTACGCCAAACGTATGGCGCGGGATGCGGCGCGCGAGCCCGTTAGAGCCGAATTGAATGCGCCAGGGGCTGACCTGCTGTCCAAAAGCTTGCGCCTCAAGCAATGGACCAACAAGCTCGATATCAATGCGGCAAACACTGATGAACTCGAGGCTTTGCCGGAGATCGGACCGGTCCTCGCGCGCCGGATCATCGCGCGGCGGGTGATGACGGGACGATTGCGGAATCTCGAAGACCTCGACACTGTGCCCGGCATTGGCGACGCCGCCCTTTCAGCACTAGAAGATCGGGTCTTCTTCGGCGAGCATCTCGCCGCGCCGCTGCGCATTGCGAGCTTGGACAGCTTCTTAAAAACCCCCACATTTCCGGCGTTCGTAACACTGCTGGCAGATGCGGATGCGTCTTTTGCGCTGACATCGGCGCCGTCGCCATCGGTTTATTTGCTGGACGTCCTTGCCGAGGTTTCCGATGAAATTAAAGAGGCCGCTTTTATCGGATCAGGACTCCCCGAAGGTGTTCGGGCAAGCGTCGTGATTGCGCGCCACACGGGACGACAAAGGAAAGTTGAGCTTGACGCGGCGGCCGCGGATGCGGACTATGTCGCGCCGCTCTTCAGCCGGGCCTATGGCCGGGTTGCGCTGTCTCTGATCCAGCGCGCGACCGTCAATTTGGACATTGCGCTGTTTTTCTTTTTCTATGTCGCCGACCGTAAGCATCCCACGGATGAGTTTATGGAAGCGCTGATCGCAGCGCATAATCGCGGTGTGGCGGTCCGTGTGATTCTGGACCAAGATCAGCCCGGTGACCCGTTTCACTCGCGGCAAATCAATGATGCCGCCTTCAAGGCGCTCACGGCCGCGGGCATTCCGGTTCGATTCGATCAGAAAGACCGGTTGATGCATGGCAAAGTTCTGATCGCAGATTCAAAAGAGACGATTATTGGCAGTCACAATTTTACCGCAGGTTCTCTCCGCCAGTATCACGATACCAGCTGTTATGTAGAGTCAGAGCCCTTTGCTGGCCAATCGAAACAGTGGTTTGAGACCTTGTGGGGGTCGCTCGCCTGAACGCCGATTGGGCCAGTATCTCGGGGGTGCGTTCGGGACTTTCACGGGACACGATAATCAAGTTGTCTGGAGCGCGCCGGGATCCTCAGAGCCATGCCCTGCGGCCACTGACATTTAGCCCTTGTCTCTCGACGCGTTTAATGTAGTCCATTAATCAGGGTTGGCAGGGCGTGGTCTGCGACATGGCAAGACTTAAACCCGTATTCTGAAAAGGATGTCTTTTAATGACACATCGATCTGACATTATTGTGCGCATGAGCGCTACTTTGGGCGGCTTGGCGCTGATTGCGAGCCTTGGTGCCGCCTCGGCGCAATCACTGGATCGCTTGTCGCGCGCCGATGCCAATGGTGACGGAGCGATTGAATGGCAGGAAGTGTTGGCCATGCGTGAAACGATGTTTGGACGCCTAGATCGTAATGGCGACGGCTTTGCTGATATGGACGATCGTCCCGGATTTGGGCCCGCCACGAGCCGGTTTGACGCTGCGCTTCAGAATTTGATGACCGCGGCGGACGCGGATGGCGATGGCCGGATTTCGAAAGCAGAGATGGTCAATGCGCCTGCGCCCTTGTTCACCTCGGGCGATACCGATGAAAATGGCATTCTCTCCGCCGATGAAATCGCTTCACTTTCGGCCGAAGCGGGCTAACTTTTTAAGTGTAGCCGCCATCCTGCGCGATTGGTTCAAATCGAAACCAAATCCGACCAGACCCGATAAAGACAATGCGAGATATAGGACCTCCCACACATGAAACATGCACCCCTGCATACCGTCGCCGTGCTGATGACGCTCAGCGCTTTGGGTGCCTGCGAAACGGCCACGCTCACCGAAACCAGCCTTGAAGTCCCAATGGCAGCTGCCGTTGCGGACCCCGTCACCGGTGAAGGCGAGGCGTTTCCGCCGATCACGCACTCTGAGGTCCCGGAAATCCGTTTTGGGCGCATGCAGGATGTCGGGCCGGTTGAGCGGCAGTTTTTCGTTGATCAGATCAATTTGGCCGCGTCGAGTGGCGGACGCGATATTCCAATCGTCGTTCAATCGGTTGGCGAAGGGCGGCAAACGCTGGTTTTCATGTCGCTGGCCAGCGACGAAGCGCCAACGCCTTACATTGCCCGCGCCATGTTGGCGCGGATGACCTCGGTGCTCCGCTTCGCTCCGCCGATCGCGGAAATGGGGCTCGGTCAGGACCTGGACGTCTACAATATGGCGGCGATTTTGGGCTTTGAGCGCATTATCGTGACCGATGGCCGCGCCTTCTCATATGAAGCGCGTTTAGAGCGGCCGGTGCGCTGATTTTTAAACACTTATAGTCACTGGCCAAACCGAGCGTCGTCCGCGCTATCATATCTTTACTTGTTTAATGCGACGCATTAGACTCTTAGATGATGCAACAAACCCCTCGGCAAAAAACGAAATCAGCGTTGATCAAAGCCGCGCAGCGTTTGTTCGCTGAAAAGGGTATTGGCACGGTTTCTGTCAAGGAAATCACGCTTGCAGCAGGGGCCCGAAATCCAAGCGCTGTTCACTATCATTTCGGCAATCTTGAAGCCCTGATCAAAGAAGTTTTTACCGAGCGGTACAATCAAATTGAGCAATCGCGATTGGCGCGGATCGCACAACTTGATGTGCAGGCGGCGGAGCACCCGGTGGTCGAGCTTTTGACCGCCGGTCTCGGCCCGCTCTTTGAAGCATGCCTTGAAGAGGATGGGCGCTTGTACGCGCGATTTTGCGTTCAGCTTGCGGCTGATCCAAGGTTTGAGATGCAAGATTTAATTGAAGATCTCGGGATGACGAGCATTCCGAGTCTGCGCACGCAGATTGCGGCCAACCTGACTTATCTTCCGGATCACGTATTGCAGATGCGATTTCGCCAAGCCTTGTCGATTTCGCTGATGCAAAGCTCGCAATTCGCCGAGCGGGTCGAGGCGAAAACCGCTGAGCCCGTCGAACAAGCGATCCGTGAAGCGGCCGTCACGCTTGCCGGCTATCTGAGCGCCGAGCGCGTTTAGAGGATCTCGTCCGTTGGCTTGCCGCATGGTCGCAAACTTGCTATCGCTAGCCACAATTAATGGATTCCATTAAGTCTTTAGGAGGTCCCGTCTATGTCAACCGCCGCGCTCGATAAGTCTGCCATTAAAGAAAAGTACGCTGCCGAGCGCGCCAAGCGTTTGCGACCGGAGGGCAATGATCAGTATCAGCGTCTAGAAGGTCAGTTTGAGGACATGGCCAAGGATCCGCATACCCCACTGCAAACGCGCGCCCCGGTCAAAGACCATGTCACATTTGCCTTTATCGGTGCCGGTATGTCTGGATTGGTCGTCGGTGCGAGGCTGAAAGAGGCTGGCATTGACGATGTTCGCTTGATTGAGAAAGGCGGCAATGTTGGCGGCGCTTGGTATTGGAATCGCTATCCCGGCGCGCGGTGTGATACAGCGGCGATGATTTACCTGCCTTTGCTCGAAGAAACCGGCCATATGCCGACTGAGAAATACGTTGGGGGCCCCGAAATTCGCGCCCATTGCGAGCGTATCGCGACGCAATACGGTCTTTATGAAAAAGCCCTCTTCCATACCGAAGTCGAGGCCCTGGAATGGGTCGA
>JBCCXW010000111.1:0-11704 GCA_039191105.1 Pseudomonadota bacterium | reverse complement strand
CCATCCGACCGGTCTCGCGGATGGAGCAACGTCTCAAAGAAGCCGCACGGTTAGGGTTTGAAAGCGCTTTCGTGCCGGAAGGCAGTCCAACAGCGATAGAAGGCTTGACGATCACTCCGATCAAGCGCCTATCTGACCTGGTAGATTTGATCGCACCGGAAGCTGGCAAATGATGGAAGCCTTAACAGCCTTTGATGCCGTGGCGATCGTCATCGTGATCGTCTCGACATTAATGGCACTTGCACGCGGCTTCATGCGCGAATTGGCGACACTTGGGGCGTTTATTGCCGCCATTGCAGGGGCGTTTTTTGCGCATCGATATTTTGTCGGGCAATTGGCCGCGCTCGTGCCGGAGACGGCCCCAGAATGGATGCCTGCCGCAATGATTTTCATCGTTGTCTTCCTCGTGGTCTATGTCGCCGTGGCTTGGTTTGGCGCCAATCTGTCACGCACCATCCAAGGCGTTGATGGAATCGGCTTGCTCGACCGAGTCGCGGGAGGTTTGTTCGGATTCGCGCGCGGCGGCGTGGTTTTGATTTTCTTTGTCTATTTGTTGAACCTCGCAATGGACCGTGACCAGATCCCGGAATTCGTAACTCAAGCAAGGACTTATCCCCTGATCGCCGCGGGTGCGAACTATCTGGGCGACCGCGCGCCAGAGCTCGCAGAGCGCAATTCGCAGCTCTCAAACCTTGACGGCGCGACCCCGTCAGAATAATCCGCCCACGAATGGACCGTGAGGGTTGATCGAATGCTGTTTGATCATGATGACGACAAACCTCGCGAGGAGTGCGGCGTTGTCGGCGTCTTCGGTCACCCCCAAGCCTCCCTACTCGTTGCCCTCGGCTTACACGCGCTGCAACATCGAGGGCAGGAAGCTTGCGGGATCACCACATTTGACGGCGAAAAGTTTCACGGCGAGCGCCATATGGGCCTGGTCGGCGATAATTTTGGCGGCGATGTATCCGAGCGTTTGCCAGGCAATTCAGGCATTGGTCACAATCGCTATTCCACCCAAGGCAAGCCCGT
Source organism: Pseudomonadota bacterium (assembly GCA_039191105.1). GTDB lineage: Bacteria > Pseudomonadota > Alphaproteobacteria > Caulobacterales > Hyphomonadaceae > Henriciella. Next base: position 10,675 of record JBCCXW010000111.1, on the reverse strand, counting down.
TATTCGCAATATCCAACCGGTCTATGCTGACTTGGATTCAGGCGGGTTCGCGATCGCCCATAATGGCAATCTGACCAATGCCCGCGCGCTTCGCAAAAAACTGGTCAGGCGCGGTTCGATATTCCAATCGACAATGGACACCGAGGTCATCTTGCATTTGCTGGCCCGCAGTGATCAGGAAACCGTGTCGGATCGCTTTCTCGATGCGATCCGACAAATTGAAGGCGGGTTTTCCTTTGTCGGCATGACCAATAAGAAGCTGATCGGCGCGCGTGATCCCTCCGGATTGCGCCCTTTGATCTTAGGTCAGATTGGCACCGCTTATGTGCTGGCCTCCGAGACCTGCGCGCTTGACCTGATGGGCGCTGAGACGGTGCGAGAGATCGATCCTGGCGAAGTTGTGATCATTACCAAAGACGGTGTGCGATCGTACAATCCGTTTCCATCCCAGCCGGTCCGACCTTGTCTTTTTGAATATGTCTATTTTGCGCGCCCTGACAGTATTGTTCAGGGCCGTTCTGTTTATGACGTGCGGCGCAAAATGGGGCACCAGCTGGCGATGGAACATCCGGCAGACGTTGACGTCGTCGTGCCGGTGCCAGATTCGGGTGTGCCGGCGGCGATTGGCTATTCTGAACATTCAGCTGTCCCGTTTCAGCTCGGTATTATTCGCTCGCACTATGTTGGGCGGACCTTTATCCAACCGACCCAAACCGGGCGACAGCGCGCCGTCTCAAGGAAGCACTCCCCCAATCGCGCCGTTCTCGAAGGCCAGCGCGTGCTTTTGGTCGACGATTCGATTGTTCGCGGCAATACCTCGCGCCGGATTGTCCAAATGGTTCGAGATGCCGGAGCAAAGGAAATCCATTTCCGATCCGCCAGTCCACCGATCACGCATCAAGACTTTTACGGCATCGATATGGCCGACCGTACAGAATTGCTCGCCGCAAATCATACGCTTGATCAGATGCGAGACTATCTTAAAGTCGAAAGTCTCGGGTTTCTATCCGTCCCGGGTCTGTATCGCGCCATTGGCGTCGACTATGATCCAGAAACACCCGCGTTCGCAGATCATTGTTTCACCGGCGATTATCCAACCCGCCTGATCGATCACGCCCGCAATCAAAGCAGTAAGGAAAGACAGCTCTCTCTGCTGGACTAGACGCGAGAGCTTGGTAAGGCGATCGGCATGGAAAAACGTATCACGCTCGTCACCGGTGCGTCGCAAGGGATTGGCCGCGCTGCTGCGCTTGCACTGGCCACAGCGGGTCATCACGTCATTGGCCTCGCACGCTCAAAAAAAGCGCTAGAAAGCCTTGATGACGAGATCCGCGGCGTTGGCGGATCAATGACCCTGATCCCGTTTGATTTAAAAGAAGCGGGCGCCTTCGAAGCGTTGGGACATGGCATAGCTGAGAAGTTTGGGCGTCTCGATGGCTTGCTCGCAAATGCCGGCCTCCTCGGTCAGATTGGTCCCCTGCAAGCCGGCAGTGAACGGCAATTCAATGACGTCATCGACGTTAACCTTAGTGCCAATTGGCGGCTGATCCGGGTTCTGGATCCGTTAATGCGCCGATCAGCAGCGCCGCGTGCGGTGTTCGTCACCTCCGGCGTTGTCCCACGCCCGCGTGCGTTTTGGGGGCCATATCAAGCCTCGAAAGCTGGATTAGAGGCTTTGGTCTATGCCTGGGCTGACGAAAACGAGCAATCGACGCTGCGGATCAATGTATTCGATCCAGGCGCGACGCGGACGCAAATGCGGTTCGATGCCATGCCGGGCGAAGACCCGATGACCCTGCCCGCTCCAGAAACGATCGCGGCGAAGATTTTGCCTTTGCTAGAAGCCAGTGAAACGCGTCACAATCAGCGCATTAGCGCGCGCGAGCTGACCTGAATTGCGACCCGATTTTACGCGCTAAGATTGATCAAATTTGATCAAAATTCATCGACGCGAGTAAACTAGTGATTCTAATTCTCATTGTAAGGTCGTCTGTGAGCTATAACATAGGGGACGTGGACGATGGGTCGACTCTCGATCGGCATTTGCCGACGCGCCATTTGGCGCGGACTGAATGAATTCTACAGCAACCGCCGCGCAAATGTTGCGGTGGTCTTTGCGTTAGCTTTGATCCCGGTCTTCACGGTCGCTGGGTTCGCGGTTGATAATGGCCGCCATGTGACGACGCAGAATAAGCTGCAGACCTCGCTGGATATTGCGGCGCTGGCCACGGCCAAGCGGATGGCGGAAGAATCGATGACAGACGCCGAAATCACCAAGGCGGCTCAAGACTTCTTCCTCTCGCAATTTGAAATGACCGGCGGGGTCAAACTCGACCCAATCAAAGCGCAAGAGGTCGGTTCGGAAGTAGTATTGAGCGCGAATGGCACATTGGACACAACCATGATGTCGGTCATCGGTCGCGATACTATGCCGATCGGAGCCTCGACCGCGGTGGTTTATAATATCAAACAGCCCGTCGAGCTCGCCTTGGTCCTCGACACGTCTGGGTCGATGAAAGGCGCCAAACTCACGGCGCTGACAGATGCTGCGGAATCCTTGACTGATATTCTACTCCCGAATGAAACCGATCCGGCCAAGAATACAGCCGCGAAACTGGCGGTTGTTCCGTTCAATACGTATGTGAAGATCGACACGAAATACAAGAATGCAAGCTGGATGCGCGACACCGCGCCCTACACGCGGACTTGGGAATCTTGTAACACGTCGAATGCCGCCCGCCGGGAAGCGGGATGTAAGCAAGAATCGTATCCTTGTAAAAAATGGACCGGATCGGTCGAGGCTGGCAATCGCCGACAAGTCGATGGCACATGCAAGCGCTGGAATTGTCCAGATGGCGCTGAGCCCGAAAGAACCTGCAAACCGAAATCTGAGTATCGCCAGTGGTGGGGCTGTGTGCGGTCTCGTAAATTCCCCAACAATGTCGAAGACGACAGCTATGGCAGCGAGAAAATCCGCGGCATCGTTTCGAAAAATCCGTGTAATGTGAGCCAGGTGCTTGAGCTGACCAACAATCACAAAACCGCTGATACGGTCATCTCCGGCTTGAAAGCGAACAGCAATACTTACATTCCGACCGGATTAATCTGGGGCTTCCGGGCGCTGTCGTCGAAAGCGCCGCTCGATGGCGGTGAAGACGAGGTTGCGTTTGCCAAAGACAAGGGTCGCAAAGCGATCATGCTGATGTCAGACGGCGCCAATACGGTCTCACCGAACAGTAGCGGCTTCCACAATCGCAGCAATGTCTCGCAAGCAAACCAATATACGCTTGATGTCTGCGATAATGCCAAGGACGAGAATATTGAGATCTATACGGTGGCGTTCGACTTGGACGATAAAGACACCAAGGACATGCTCAAAGACTGCGCCACCGATGACAGCTATTACTATGATGCTGAAAACGCGGCTGAGCTGCAAAAAGCATTCGCAACGATTGGCCGTGAATTGTCTGAGCTCGCCATCGCACGCTAAGGCTGAAAGGCGTCAACGCTTTCGCCGGGCTTTGTCGGCATAAGGGTTGGCGCCTTGCTTTACCGTCAGTCGGATCGGGATACCGGGCAAATCGAACGCTTCGCGTAAGCCATTGACCAAATAGCGCTTATACTGTTCCGGCATTTGATTGCCGCGGGATGCGATCAATACAAAACTCGGCGGACGCGCTTTGATTTGCGCCATATAGCGCGGTTTGATCCGTTTGCCCTGCACGCTGGGCGGTGGGTTGCGTTCGATCATATACCTGAGCCAGCGGTTCAAATCGCCGGTTTTCACCCGCGCGCACCAATCATCATAGGCTTTTGCCACCGCTGGCATAAGCCGCTCAACGCGCTTGCCGGTCAGGCCGGACAGCGTCACCAGCGCGGCGCCTCGCGCTTGCGGCAAATGCTCTTTCAAGCGCCGCTCTAGCTCTTTCATCGCCATGCCATGGTTTTTGATTGTATCCCATTTTGAAATCACAAAAACCACGGCGCGCCCTTCTCGGAGCGCGAGGTCGGCAATCTGTAAGTCCTGTTTTTCAAAAGAGTCTTCCGGGTCCATGACCAGGGCCACAATGTCGGCATATTTGAGCGACCGCACGGTTTCTCCGGTCGACATTTTTTCCAATCGCTCTTGGACTTTTGATTTTCGTCGCAAGCCAGCGGTATCGACCAATCGCACGTCCCGTCCTTGCCAGGTCCAGCGCAAGGTCACTGAATCGCGGGTGATCCCGGCCTCTGGTCCTGTCAGCAGTCTTTGCTCGCCGACCAGCTGATTGATCAAAGTCGATTTGCCAGCATTCGGGCGACCGACAATGGCCAGTCGGATCGGGCGCGTTTGCGTTTCTTGTTTAGCCGCGTTAATCGCCGCACTTTCCGCAGCCTCATCAATCCCAGCTTGGGCCAAAGCGGCGCTAAGTTTGTCCTCGCTCAGATTCGGATCGTTGACATCAAGTCCTTCCAGCTGATCGAGAATGCCATGATTAAAACTGTCTTGGGCCTCAGCGCTATCTTCAATCAATGCTTGCTCAAAAGCGGTTTCTCCGAGAGTCTCGCGGATCGCGGCGTAGAGGTCTGACAGCCCTTCGCCATGCGCGCCAGACAAACCGATGGGTTCCCCAAGCCCAAGCGTCCAAGCGTCCAAGAGTCCCGCCTCGCCCGCCCGGCCTTCTGCTTTGTTGGCGGCCAAGACAATCGGCATATCCGCCCGCCGCAGGATCTGGGCAAATCGCTCGTCTAAGGCTGTCACCCCGGTACGGGCATCAATCAAAAACAGCGCAAGTTCAGCTTCGCGAATGGCGATTTCCGTCTGCTCGCGCATTCGGGCTTCCAAGGAACCGTCATGGACATCTTCATAGCCGGCCGTGTCGATCAAAATCAGTGGCAAATCCGCTAAGCGGCCTTCCGCTTCTTTGCGATCACGGGTGACGCCGGGTTGGTCATCAACCAAGGCGATCTGCTTTCCCACCAGACGATTAAACAGCGTCGACTTGCCGACATTTGGTCGTCCAACAATAGCAATTTTCAACGGCATCACGCGCTCCGGTTTGAGTGAGCGCGCAGCGAAGCCCGCTTAGCGGATCGCAATCAGGCGCGCATCATCGGTAAGGACAATCAGTTTGTCCTGAACAGCAACCGGCTCGATATAGACAGGATCGCCAAGTTTCAACCGGTCTGTTTCATCCCCCGTTTGCGGATCAAAGGCGATCAGCTCGCCTTGCGAGGAAACGATCAAAATTTTGCCTGACCCCACAATCGGCCCTGAATAGGTCAGCCGCCCGCGTTGCTTTTCTTCATTGGTGAACTTTTGCAAGTCCTTGACCCAGACCACTTGGCCGGTGCTTGCTTTGATACAGGCAAGCTCGGCTTCGACTCCGACAATGAACAGATACTCGCCCGCCAGCGCTGGCGCTTGAGTGGTTCCGATCGGTTGTTGCCAGACCCGCTGCCCGGTTCGTCCATCAATCGCCGCCATAACGCCCGACTGGCTGGCCGCAAAGACCAACCCGCCACCTAAAATCGGCCGCGCGCCAATATCATTGATCGATGAGATCGGCGTGAATTGGCCAATACTGGCCAGCGCCTCAGTCCATAAGCGACGCCCATTCGCCGCCAAATAGGCGATCACTTCGCCAGACGAATAGGGCGTCACGACAATGTCTTCAACCGCGGCCGGGCTTGGCGAGCCGAGCACGCGGGCCGACTCAGCGATCGCTTGATCGGTCCAGAGCAGCGCACCGGTTTCCAAATCAATCGCCAAGACCTCATTATTGTTTGAAGACACAAAGATGCGCCCATCTTTGATGGTTGGGGAGCCCGTCATCGGAGCTTCAGTCTCGGTCCGCCACAGTTCATTGCCGGTTTTTGCATCAAGCGCCGCAACAAAGCCAAACGCACTTGCGACCACCAAAGTATCGCCGTCCAAGCCGATGCCCGAGCCGATGCCTGTCCCATCTCGGCGATTGCCCGATGTCAGGCGCTCGCTCCAGATGCGGCGCCCGGAAGACGCATCGACCGCGAAAATCTCCTGCCGTGAATCGATTGAGAACACCATATCGGCAGACGCCACAGGCGGGGTGGTCAGGGCCGAGCGACGATCAGAGCCTTGGCCGACACTGGTTCGCCAAGCGACATCTAAGCGTTCCGCAACCGCAATATGGCCGGTGGCTTTACTGGCTCGGCTACCGGCTTGCGGCCAGCCATCGGTTAAGGCGCGCGGCTCGGGTAACGTGATCACTTCGCTGATCAGAGCGGGATCTGGTTGTAAGCGCTCATCGCCCAACACCATTGTAATGCGCCCCTCTTTTTCGAGCGCCTCTTCAGCTTCGCGCGCGGCGCGGTTGCGGTCGAATATCGCGCAAGCCGTCAGCGCTAGACAGCTGGCGGTCATGATTGCGATTCTCAATACCGATTGAGCTCTCATTGCAGGGTCTCCTCAGGGCGCTCGCTGGTATCGATTTCGCTTTCAGTGCTTGCATCGTTCGGTAGATCCGCGTCGGTTATGGCCGCATCTGCTGCATCTTCGACCGTCTGCACTGGTTCGACAATCTCCGCATTCAGCTCTTCTGGGGTCAGCGGTGGCAACGCGGCCAGCGCTTGCTCCGCGCGCGTAACCACACCGGGTGGAGCGTTCTGAACAAATCTGAGAAATCCAAACTCGCGACGCGCGAATGCAACATCGCCCTCTTGCAGGGCTTTCGCCGCAAGCACTTCTTTGGCCAGCGCGCCGAACGGGCCATCATCATCATTTAAGGGGGCCAGAAAGGCTTGAAGACCGTCTCGGTCGAGCGTGTCGGCTTTCAAATAGGCCGCTTTAATCAAAGCGAGTTTTTCGGTCGGATCTTCAGCCCCGCCCGCCGCGGTTTGGAGGACGTCAGCGGCAGCCACCGCATCGCCATTCCCGTCCAATCGCACCCCCGCTAAAAAGTGGGCGGCGATGTTTGACGGCGCAATATCGTCCGCCACAATGTCTGAGAGTTGCGTCGCCGCGACCTCATAATTGCGCGCTTCAACTTCAGTTAAAGCCGCTTCCACTCGGGCGGCATTCGCCTGCGTGGTTTGATTGCCCCGAACCTGTAGATACTCATTCAAGGCCACCGCGCCAATCAAGATAACCGCACCGAGATAAGCGAAAATGCCATATCTCTTCCAAAGGCTGCTAAAGCGATCCTGACGTAAGCCTTCTTCGACTTCCTCAAAAATGTCGGCCAAAAACAGTCTCCAAACCAAACCAGCAGAGCGATTGCGCGCACCCTAGCCGCGCCTGTCGCCGCCCGCAACGGACAAGGTTAGCTGACAGCGGCTTTCCGCAGTTTGTAAGTATGCTCTGCAGCGGGAAAAGTCCGTGATTTCACCTCTGCCGCATAAGTTGCCGCAGCAGAGTCGATGATCGCCTTTAAGTCCGCATTTTTCTTGACGAATTTCGGCACCCAGTCGGTCATGCCGAGCAAGTCATTGGTGACGAGGACTTGTCCGTCGCATCCGGCCGACGCGCCGATGCCAATGGTCGGACAGGAGACGGCTGCGGTGATCTCGTCGGCAAGATCGGGGGCAACCCCCTCCACAACAATCGCAAACGCCCCCGCCTCATCAGCTGCGACGGCCTCGGCAATGGCGCGCGCCCACTCTTCGTGGGTCCGGCCTTTGGCGCGGAACCCGCCATCGACATTGATCGCCTGCGGGCGCAAGCCGACATGCCCCATGACCGGAATGCCGCGCTCGACCAGATGCGCAATCTGTGTCGCGGCATATGTCCCACTCTCGATTTTGACCGCTTGGCACCCGGTCTCTTGCAACACGCGCGCGGCATTCAAGAAGGCCTGATCGGAATTGGTCTCATATGAGCCAAAAGGCATATCGACGACAATAAACGCTTGCTGAGAGCCACGCATCACCGCCTGCCCGTGCAAAATCATCATTTCGAGGGTGACCCCAACCGTCGAACTCATGCCGTGCACAACCATGCCAACGCTGTCGCCCACGAGTAGTATATCGCAATGCGGATCAAGCAGCTGCGCCATCTGCGCATCATAGGCCGTCAAACATACGAGCGGATCGCCGGTTTTCGCATTGGCGATGTCGCGAACCGTTTTGCGCCGGATTTGCGTCTGTGCTGACATGATGTCCTTCGCTCCAATTGCCGCCTGGCCTTACCAGACCCAGATAGAGCGGCAAGGTGGACTATGCGATTGCCGCGACCCCAAACAAAATGGGGTGTAACCAAAATGCAATCGCTGCCCAGACGGCAAGTCCGACGACTAAGGACAGACCATCCATAACCGGGTTCAACGCAATATCCGGGCCAACGCCATCGTCACCACGACGCTTCACCATAATCCGATCAAACACGGCAAACCCAAGAAAACTGCCAAACAGTAGGACAGAATTATACTCGCCATTGGCCAGCAGATGACCGAAGGCCCAGAGTTTCACAGCCAACAACATCGGATGTTTGGTGACTTTCTTAATGTAGCCAGCCGGCAATTGTGAGGCGATTAACAAAACCATCGCCGGAAGGGTCAGCAACAAGGTGAGATGCTGCGTCCAAAGCGGCGGCACATAAAGCACGCCCATGCCGCGGGTCATCCCATAGCCATAGATCAGCAACACCAATCCGCCGCCCGCCAAAAGACTGTAACCGCTCATATAGCGCCCATATCCGAGCCGCGCTCGAAGATCTCTGTCAGGGGCGCGTGACCGCGTCGCCGAAAAAAAATGGGTGCCAAAAAAGGCAGCCAGTCCAGCAAGATAAAGTATCATAGTCGCTCATCCTCCTAGGGCTAAAAGAGCCGATTGCAGGCGCTTTGACAAAGACAATTGCGTGTTCGCGCGAAGAATTTTAAGAGATTTCACAGTTGTAGCATTGCCTTTTTTCGATAAGAGCATATTGATAATCAATAATCAATGAAAGGGGACCGATATGACGCTCCAAACCGCGTGTGTCAGATTAATTGCAATCGCAATGGCCGCGGGCTGTGCGGCCTTAAACGCCACTGCTTGGGAACTCAACGCCGGATCAGAACGCGCTTTTGTCTACGCGAAGGATGACGCTGGACCGAGTTTGATGCTCGCCTGCAGCGATCAGATGGGCATTCAAGCGCTGGTGTATCTAAACGGCAATGCGGTCGACGAATTGGGCTTAGATGGCGTTCGCAAGCTCGCTTCGCGCTATGTCAGTGTGCAGACCGAAACCACCGAACCGCGCAGTGATCGCTGGCGATTTGCGCGCTCAACGCGGACCCTGATCTCGATTGAACCCTGGCAAGGTCGTCGGATCTACAATGCTGTGATCACCGGTAGCCCGGTCAAAATGAACATCAGTCGATAAGGCGTGTTCACACTGAATCTGCCGCCGGTCAATGAGGCCTTCAAAACGTTCTCAAAAACCTGCTTATAAGCAACTTATTCGGCTGCGGCAGGCACAATCGTCACGCTTTCGCCGCAGCCACACGCATCGGTTTGGTTGGGGTTTTTGAATGTGAACTTTTCATGCAGCAACGTGGTTTCAAAATCGACGACAGAGCCGAGTAAGAAAAGCACCGCTTTTGCATCAACGACAATCTTAACGCCTTTGTCCTCAACCACTTCATCGAGCGTTTCAGGCGCATCGACATAGTCCATGACATATTCCATGCCGGCGCATCCGCCATTGGTCACGCCGACGCGCAAAAACCCCGTACCCTTGTCCGTCATAATCTCAGAGACGCGCGCGGCGGCGGCGTCTGTCAGGGTCACAAGTTTGGGTCTGGGTCGTCTGGCCATAGGTAATATATAAGCTGAAAGCGCTTGCGCTTCAATTAAAGCATGTTGAGGGCGAGTCGTGCCTCGTCCGACATACGCGATGGGTCCCAAGGCGGATCAAAGGTCAAACGCACCTCGACATCTTCTACTCCGTCGACGGTGCGCGCAGCGTTTTCGATCCAGCCGGGCATGTCGCCTGCGACGGGACAGCCGGGCGCCGTCAGTGTCATATCAATATCAACTTTACGATCATCATCGATATCGACTTTATAGATGAGCCCTAATTCGTAAATATCTACTGGGATTTCAGGGTCATACACCGTTTTGAAGGCCGCGATCAGATCGTCGGTAATCCGGTTCAGCTCATCTTGCGGAATCGAAGATCCCGGCTCCAAAGCCGTTTCAGGCACCGCCACATCAATGACGTCACGTTGGGTCATATCGTCTGCCATCTCGGTCATTATATAAGCATTCCGATCGCTTTGTGTAGCGCTTTGACAAAGGCATCAATATCCTCTTCCGAGTTGTATAGCGCAAAACTTGCCCGTGCGGTAGCAGAAACGCCGAGTTGATCCATGAGCGGCTGCGCGCAATGATGTCCGGCGCGCACGGCGACGCCATAGCGGTCCATGATTTGCGCGATATCATGCGGATGCGCCCCATCAATCGAAAAGGATAAGACCGCGCCTTTGCCAGGCGCCGTGCCATGCACCCGCAAGCCATTAATCCCGCGGATCCCGTCATATGCCCGCTGATAGAGGGCGTGCTCATGCGCTTCGACATCTGACGGATCGAACTGGCTGAGCCAGTCGATCGCCGCGCCCAAACCAATCGCCTGAAGGATCGGCGGCGTGCCCGCTTCGAACTTGTGCGGCGCCTCATTATAGGTGACCCGATCCCGCTCGACGATTTCGATCATTTCGCCGCCGCCTTGGAACGGTCT
>JBCCXW010000110.1:0-11863 GCA_039191105.1 Pseudomonadota bacterium | reverse complement strand
GAGGGATATTTGCCCTCACCGTTTGGTGCCGCTGAGCGCCGGCAAACAAATCGACACGGAGGGCGAGCCGACGATTGAATGTCCGTATCATGGCTGGCGTTTCGGCACGGACGGCGTGTGTCGGCATATGCCCTCGGTGCTGGAACACAATCCGTATCAACCGAACCGGTTCGCCGTTCGCCGCTACCCTGTGCATGAAGCGAATGGTGCGATTTTTGTGTTCGTTGCCGATGATCCGCGATCCGATGCGGTGCCTGACGTGCCGGTTCCAGATTTTGGCCCGCTCGCGGATAAACCGAAATTTGTCATTGAGGACATTTTTAACGCGCATATGGATGATGCCGTGGTTGGACTAATGGATCCAGCGCACGTCGCTTTTGTCCACAATCAATGGTGGTGGCGCCCGCCTTCGGTTGGACTGAAGCTCAAGGAAAAGCCCTTCGTTCCGCGTGATCGAGGGTGGGCGATTGACCGACATCCCCCAAGTTCCAATTCGAAACTTTATCGCTGGGTGTTTGGCGGCGATGTTGAGACCGAGATTATCTTTCAATTGCCCGGCTATCGGTGGGAGATTATCTCAAACGAGACCGCGCGCTTACTTACCCTGACATGTTTGACCCCAATTGGACCAAAGCAAACGCGCATCACGCAGCTCACTTGGTGGACTAAGATGCCGCTGCTCAATCTGGCCATCCCGGTGGCGATCCCGATGGCCAAGAAGTTTCTGCGCCAAGATGGCGACATGGTTGATCTGCAAAACCTGGGCATGAAGTATCAGAAGAACATGATCTGGATCGATGACATCGATGTGCAGGCGAAATGGTATCAAATGCTCAAAAAAGAGTGGGCCGCGTCCCGGTCCGGGCAAAGAGCGTTTGTCAATAAGATCAAGCCGCGGACTCTGCGCTGGCGCAGCTGAGCGCCGCCGCAGTGTCTGATCAACGCGCCGCGATCCGATCCTGCGCGCAAACCTCCTTTGTCGCAAAACCGACCGGCTTCCGATCGCGCGCGATGCCGAAATGGCATTCCACTTGGATCGATGTCGTGGTTTAAAGCGGCATCACATAAAAGGAGCGTCTCCCAGATGAAGCGAAAGTTGTTCTCATGTGCTGCATGGATGTGTTTTGCCGCGGCGCCAATCGCCATCGCCGCGCCCCAACCCGGTCCAATGTGGGATGACCAAGCGGTTGCCGATGCCGAGGCCGATCGCGCGCCGGTTGAGTGGGATTTGACGCGGCTCTACCCAGATGTGGAGGCTTGGGAGGCGGCAAGGCTCGACATCTTAGACCGAGTCGAGCCTGTTCAAGCAGCCGGTGACACGTTTCTTCCGAGCGCCACCACGCTCGCTGATCTGTTTGATCAAACCTCGGACATTGCCCGCCAAGCGCTTCGGGTTTCAACCTATGCTTTCCTCGATTCGGATACCGATCTGAGGGATGGTGAAAAGCTTGCCCGGCGCGGTCAGGCGCAGGCCATGTTTGCGGCCTATGGGGAAGCCGTTGCTTGGATCAATCCGATGGTACAGGAGGTGGGCGAGGCGCAAATCGAGGCCTGGATCGCCGAGGAGCCGCGGCTCGAAAAGCACGCTTTCGGATTGCGGGAAACACTCCGAATGACGCCGCACACGCTGTCATCGGAAGGGGAAGCGATCATGGCCGCTGCGAGTGTCGCGCTTGGCGGTGCGCAGCGCATTTACACGCAGTTGAAGAACTCCGACATCCCGTGGCCAAGCGTCACGCTCAGCACTGGCGAAACGGTCCGGCTGGATGCGGCTGGCTATGTCAAAGGCCGCGCGGCGGAAAACCGTGATGATCGTATCAAAGTGTTCGAGGCCTATTTCGAGACCTATCAGCAATTTGAAAGCTCGCTCGGCGAAGCGCTTGGCAGCCATGTGCAACGCCAGGTCTTTAACGCCGCCCAACGCAATTATGACTCGGCGCTCGAGGCTGCGCTCGCCGATGATAATATTCCGCGCGATGTCTATGACACATTGCTGAGCGAAGTGAACGCAGCGCTGCCGACGCTGCATCGCTACTTTAAACTGCGCGCCCGCATTCTCGGCATTGAGGACTTCGCCTTTCATGACATTTATCCGAACATGGTTGAGACAGACCAAGTCTTTGACCTGGAGCGCTCGGCGCAAATAACCGCGTCTGCGTCGGAAGCATTCGGATCTGATTATGTGCAAAGCCTTTGCCTCGCGATGAGTGGCGGATGGAGCCATGCCTATCCGAGCCAGGGCAAACGCGGCGGCGCCTATATGTCCGGCAGCGTCTATGATGTGGGACCGTATGTGCTCCTCAACCATCAGGACACATATGATAGCGCTTCAACGTTCGCGCATGAATGGGGGCACGCGATGCACACGCTGCTCGCCAATGCGGAGCAGCCCTTTGAAACGGCACGCTATTCCATTTTCATCGCTGAGACGGCCGCGATCACGAAAGAAGTTCTGGCGCAAGAGAAATTGTTGGCAGCGTCCGAGACCGATGCGGAGCGCTTATTCTATCTTGGGTATGCCCTCGAGCAGATGCGCGGCACTTATTTCCGGCAAACTCAGTTTGCTGAGTTTGAAGCGGCGATCCACGCGGCCGTAGAGCAAGGTGAAAGTCTCACCGGGGCGCGAATGACGGAAATTTATCGCGATATCTTTCATCGCTATTATGGCGTAGAGGAAGGCGTCACGATTGTCCCAGAAGCGTATAATCTCGAATGGGCGTACATTCCGCACTTCTTCTTCGACTTTTACGTCTATCAGTATTCCACATCACTCGCCGCAGCCGTCTATTTCGCCGACAAAATTCAAGCCGGGGATAAAGAGACCATCGCGCTCTACCTCGAAATGTTGGAAGCGGGCGGTTCAGGCCATCCCTATGACCTGAAAGTGAAAGCCGGTCTCGATATGGCAAGTCCAGCGCCGTATCGTGCCGTCGAAGCGCGCATGAATCGGATTATGGATGAAATCGAAATGATTCTCGATCGCCAGGAGAGCGGTGATGCCCCTCCGGCGCGAGAGATCATCGCGATGACAGAGCCCTGTGCGGTTGGCGAAAGTTAGGCGATTCCCTCCGATATTGATCCATAACGCTGCTTAGCGTGTCGGTATCGGTGCGTCGCCCGAATAGTCGTAAAAACCACGTCCGACTTTGCGTCCAATCCAACCTGCTTCGACGTATTTCACCAGGAGCGGGCAGGGGCGGTATTTCGTATCAGCGAGCCCATCATGCAGCACTTGCATAATCGATAGGCAGGTATCCAATCCAATAAAGTCGGCCAACGTCAGTGGCCCCATTGGGTGATTCGCGCCGAGCCGCATTGCGGTATCGATGCTCTCAACCGTGCCGACGCCTTCATACAAGGCGTAAACGGCTTCATTAATCATCGGCACGAGGATGCGGTTGACGATAAACGCCGGATAATCCTCAGCATTGGTTGTGGTCTTTCCGAGACGGTCGGCGAACGTCTTGGCCATATCATAGGTGTCTTCATCGGTGGCCAAGCCGCGAATAATCTCCATCAGTTTCATCAGCGGCACCGGGTTCATAAAGTGCAGTCCGATAAAACGCTCGGGACGATCTGTGGTCGATGCCAGTCGGGTGACCGAAATCGATGATGTATTGGTCGCCAAATAAGCGTGCGAAGGGACAACATCGCACAGTCCAGCAAAGATCTTTTCTTTGACTTCGCGATTCTCCGTCGCGGCTTCGATCGCCAGGTCGGCCATTTCGAGGGCGCCGATTTCGACCGAGGTTTTGATCCGACTCTGTGCCGATTTCATTTCATCGACAGTGATTAACTCGCGCGAGAGTTGCCGCCCAAGATTTTTCTCGATGACAGAAATGCCCTTGTCTAAGGCGTCTTGCGAGATGTCGTTGAGAATGACGTCATAGCCTGCCAGCGCACAAACATGTGCAATTCCGTTTCCCATTTGCCCGGCGCCAACGACGCCTATGGTTTTTATGTCCGCCACTCTGATCTCCCGTGGGACGCTTCATCACATAAGCAGACTAGGTTGCTTGTGCGGTGCGGCAAAGCAACCTTCGATTTCTTTCGCAGTTGCAAAAAGACTCTGAATTGTCACTTCCCAGCCACAGATGGCGCTTAGGCGGCCGCGTCAGAGCTATTGGTTGCCGCTGCCGCACGAATGGTTTCGAGAAATGACCGCCGCAGGAACTTATCGTCGATTTTTTGAAATGCCGTGACCAGTTCCATGGCTTCGATGTCGAAGACTGGCAGGCTTGGTGGATGGTCATCTTCATTGACCGCCAAACCCATCGGCGCGCTGACCAAGTCCTCCACGCCTTCAAAGAAATACGTGATCGAAATTCCGAGCACCTGCGCCATTTCCCACAACCGTCCGGCCGAAATCCGATTCACGCCTTTCTCATACTTTTGCACCTGCTGAAAGGTCAGGCCAAGCCGCTCACCCAATTGTTCTTGAGTAAACTTAAGCTCTCGACGCCGCCAACGAAGTCTTTGACCGACTATTCGATCGATTCCACTTGGGATTTTATTTTCAGACATCCACCACCCATTTATCAGTACAGACGCTATTCTTTAACGCCGCCAACTAATAAAGGCTAGTCCCGCAAATAAAACTAATGTCAACCAGTACAGAGTTTCTCCAAACCGTTGATAAGGTGTCGAATTCAACCGTTCGGGCAGTGCGGAGCGCACAATTGCTGAGCGCCAGCCCGGTGGATCTCCTGCGGCTGGGTTCCCGCGCGCGAGTTCTCGGCCATATCCATCGATGACGGCGGTCATGCCGCGGGTGGCGACGCGCGCCATCGGCAGTCCACTTTCGATCGCACGATAACGGTTCTGAGCGTAATGCTGCGCCGGACCCATGCCGATGCCAAACCAGGCATCGTTTGAAATCACCACGATCCACTCGGCCGCCGCTCGCTGCGGGGCCGCTTTGCGCACGATTTCTGGGTACAAGCCTTCATAACAGATTAGAGGAATGAACGGCGGTGCAGCGATTTGCGGCAACAAGACGGTTGGCTCAGTGCCCGGCTCGAGTCCATTTTCGGCCAGTCGCTGGATCGCGCCGGGTAAGATTCCAGCGATGCTCTCGCCAAACGGAATGATCTTTGCAGCGGGCAGTTCGCCGAACGGAACCAAGCGATGCTTATCGTATAAAGCCGCGAGCGTGGCCGTGTTCAGACCTGCGGTGAACATAGCGAGGCTATTATACGCCAAGACTCTATCGCCGTCGCGCGCGAACCGTACGGATCCCGCGATGAGGGCGCGCCGGCCCAGAAACGCAGATACCAGATCCAAAGCATCATTGTCCTGAAGCAGCCCATAAGGCAGCGCCGATTCCGGCCAAATGATGATATCCCCAGGCTCGCTCGGCACATCCCGAAGCAGCTCGACATAGCGCGCAATGACAGGCTCGCCGCGCTCATCGAACTTTTCCGACTGCGGCACCCCAACATCCATGAGCAGGACCGTCCGCTCCGTCATCACCGTATCATTGGCGAGGCGCTGTGAGCCCCAAGCCCAAGAAAAGCCGACCAAAGAGACCGCCATGAGGACCGGGAGCGCCCGACCCATAACGCCTTTCTGGTCTCGCGTATCGACTAACGCGGCCGGCGCCGCGGCGATAAACAGCGTCACCAAAGTGAGCCAATAAACCCCGCCAATAGAGGCCATTTGCGATAGCGCACCGCCCGGCGCCCAAGTGGTGCCGGCAAGATTCCAGGGCAAGCCGCCAAATAAGGTCCCCCGAATCAGTTCAGCGCCGCCCATGAACAAAGCGAAAATGAATACACGTGACGGCGAAGCAGACCAAAACGCCCCAGCAAGAGCGCACGCCGCGCCCCAGATCAAAGCCATCCCGCCAGGCAAACCGAGAATCGGCATCCAAATGAAGGCTGCATGTTTCTCCGGTTCAACCAAGAATGGTGCGGCGGTCCAATACATGCTGACGAGGAAATAACCGAACCCAAACGCCCAGGCACGCGCAAACATGGCGCGCCCCCAGCGACGCTGACCGCGGGCGCCATCGAGCATCCATATCAAACCGACAAAAGCCACGATCAGAGCGGGCGATAAATGGAATGGCGCAAAGCCGAGTGCGCAAAACGCGCCAAGTAGAATCGCAAACAAGCTCGCGGTCAGCCCGCGCGTGCGCGCAATGGCCTCGTGCGGGGCGGCCAAGACTTTTAGGCCATGGCTGCCCGTCACCTCTTGATCCATCATGTTTTGAGCTCCGTCGTGGGTTGGCGGACCACTAAGCGGTGGATTCGCCGAACATCGGAATCTAAGATTTCGATGTCCACATCATTTGGGTGCGGCAGCACTTCACCGCGCAGAGGAACCCGGCCCGCGAGGGCGAAGGCGACCCCGCCCAGCGTATCAACATCGTGTCCCTCTAATTCGAGATTAAGTCCTGTTTCTTCTGCAAAATCATTGGTTTGCATGCGTGCGTCGACTTCCCAGGCGAGCCGCCCTCGGCGCACCAACATCGCCACATCCTCATCATGTTCGTCTTCAATGTCACCAACGATTTCTTCGACCAAGTCCTCTAAACTGACCAAGCCATCCGTGCCGCCATATTCATCGACCACCAATGCCAAATGCGTCCGCGAGGTTTGCATTTTGACGAGCAGATCAGGCAGCGGCATGGAGGGCGGTACGAAGAGAATATCCCGGCGCAACCGCTCAAGCGGGGCATCGTCCGCCTCGGGCGCGGTGCCATTGGCGCGTGCGATTTCCGCCATCACATCACGAATATGCACAACACCGACTGGGTCATCCAATGTCTCGCGATAGACCGGCAAGCGCGAGTGCGCCTCTTCGGCGTAGAGTTTGATCAAATCGTCAAGGCTCGTGGTGAGCTCTACCGCGATCATTTCTGACCGCGGGATCATCACGTCTTCGACCCGCGCGCGCTCAAAATCCGCGATGCGTCGCTGCATTTCAGTTAACGTTGGCGTCGCCGGGTCACTCGCCGCAGGCTCAGGGTCACTTGAATCGTTTTTCTTAAACAGGCCGAATAAGCCTCTGCGTCCGTCCGACATCGCCCTCAATGTTCCCGATAATTGCGTTTCATTCGCACACTATGAATATGGATCAGGCCAACCCAGAGATGCAAGCGCTGCGATCTCCAACGCCTCCATTTGGGTGGCTTCTGTGTCATCTGTGTGATCGTGTCCCACAAGATGCAGCAGACTGTGAACTAAAAGATGTGAAATATGTTGAGTTAGACTGATGCTGTTGCGCTCCGCATCGGCCTTGGCGACGCTCAGCGCGATCGCGATGTCACCTAGAAATGGAAGATCGATCGGGTCAGCTGGAAATGAGAGTACATCTGTCGGGCGATCTTTGCCGCGCCAATCTCGATTCAGCGTTTGCACCTCATCATTGTCGGTCAGCAAGACGCTCACGGCGCCGGTCGTGGAAACGGCCTCGGCGCCAGCCAATAGGGCGCGCTGACACACCGCTTCAAGGTCTGGCACGAGCACTTGCCATTCGGGTGTATTGATCCGCAAATCGAGCTCAATCATGTTGCGATTGCTTTGCGTCCTTATCATAAGCCCGGATGATTCGACTGACCAATGCATGTCGACGCACATCGCTGGCGGAGAATGTCACCCGCCCGACACCCTCGACCCCACGCAAAATCCGCAAGGCGTGGGCAAGTCCCGAGGGTTGGCTCTTCGGTAAGTCGACCTGACCGGGATCGCCCGTGACGACCATCCGGCTGTCGCGGCCGAGGCGGGTGAGGACCATTTTCATTTGCGCGACGGTCGAATTTTGCGCCTCATCCATAATCACGAATGCGGATTTCAGCGTCCGCCCACGCATAAAAGCGAGCGGTGCCACTTCGATGATTCGCTTTTCGCGCAGACGTCCGGCCTGATCGGCGCCGAGCGTTTCATCCAACGCATCCCAAATGGGCCGCAAATAAGGTTCGACTTTTTCCTCTAAATCGCCGGGAAGGAAGCCGAGATTTTCGCCCGCCTCGACGGCGGGGCGCGTGATGATCAGTTTCGTGACCGATTTGTTCTTCAATGCTGCAGCGCCTGCGGCGACGGCCAAAAATGTTTTCCCGGTGCCCGCAGGCCCGACGCCAAAAACAAGATCATTTTGCGTGCCCGTCAGGAGATCGAGATATTTGGCTTGCGTATTGGTCTGCGCTTTGATGGGCACTTTTAGGCCCGTCAGCGTCAAATATTGCTGGTCTGGCGTGCGCGCTTGCTGGATCGCACCTTCCAGTGCCGGAATGCCCGCATTCGGATTTTTTGCAAGCACTGTCTCAAATACCGTGAGCGCCAACTCGGCGGTTGCCACGGCCTCGTCCGTCCCGTCCAAGCGGATGCTGCCTCCTTGGCTTTCAGCTTTGAGCGCGCCATCAGCGAGCGCGCGTTCGAGGAAAAGCAGGTTCATATGGTTGGTGCCGCAGATGACGGGCAGCAGCGACGCGTCTTTCGGGGTCCAGATTTGGCTCAAGCGGCAGCCTCTTTGGAGGCCAGATTTGGCAATTCACCGGCGAGTGAGTTCAAGCTGGCGCCCTGGATTGTGACGTCGGTGATCTGACCGATCAAGTCAGGCGAGCCGTCGAAGTGTACGGCTTGAAGCCAGGGCGAGCGCCCGTGCAATTGCCCGTCTCTGCGACCTCGACCGGTCACAAGGACCGGAACGGTCTGGCCAATTTTCGAGGCATTAAACGCCGTTTGCTGTTGGCGCAAAAGGGACTGTAAGGCCTGTAAGCGTTCATTCTTGACGTCTTCCGGCACCTGACCAAACATTTCCGCGGCAGGCGTCCCGGGACGTTCAGAATACTTGAATGAATAGGCGATCGCGTAGCCCACCTCGCGCACCAAATCCATCGTCGCTTCAAAGTCTTTGTCGCGCTCGCCAGGAAATCCGACAATAAAGTCAGACGCCAACGCGATGTCCGGACGGGCGTCTTTGACGCGGCGCATGATATCGAGATAGTGCTCGCGCGTGTGACCGCGATTCATGGCTTTGAGGATATTGTTCGAGCCGGACTGCACCGGCAAATGTAAGAACGGCATCAGTTCTGGCGTGTCGCCATGCGCGGCAATCAAGTCATCGTCCATATCGCGCGGGTGGCTGGTGGTGTAGCGTAAGCGATCAAAACCGCCGATTTTGGCCAAATGGCGCAGCAATTGAGCGAGGGTCCATTCGTCGCCTGGCGCAATCGTCGGCGCGGCGCCATGATAGGCGTTTACGTTCTGGCCGAGCAGCGTGATTTCGCGGACGCCTTGAGCGGCCAATCCGCGCGCTTCTGCGGTGATCGCGTCGACGGGGCGCGAAAGCTCTGCGCCGCGTGTGTAGGGCACAACACAAAAGGTGCAGAACTTGTCACAGCCTTCCTGCACCGACAGGAATGCCGTTGGCCCGTCTGCGGTGCGTGCTTTTGGCAGTGCGTCGAATTTCTCAAGCGTTTCGAATTCGGTCTCGAGTCGCTCGCCTGTTGATCGATGCACGCGGGCAATCATTTCAGGCAGCTTGTGATAAGCTTGTGGACCGAGCACCAAATCGACGGCAGGCTGGCGGCGCATAATCTCCGCACCCTCGGCTTGCGCGACACATCCGGCAACGGCGATGGTCATCTTACCGCCCTGAGCCTGTTTCAGTTTCTTAATTTGGCCGAGCTCGGAATAGACTTTTTCCGTCGCTTTTTCGCGAATGTGGCAGGTGTTTAAAACGACGAGATCAGCGCCCGCCGGCTGGTCCGTTGGCGTATACCCGATCGGCGCGAGAACGTCTTTCATCCGCTCGCTATCATAGACATTCATTTGGCAGCCATAGGTCTTAATAAAGACCGTTTTGTTTGGCTTTTCCGAAGTCGTATTGGTCATCGGGCGGCTTATGACGGAAAACCGTCCGAAAAGCCATAACCTGCATCAGTTTTTCAGGTCAAAATATCATGTATAGCGCTTTGACTGCCACCACTAAAACAATCGAGCCGATGGCGGTCATCATCGCCACATATGTGCCATGACGCAGGTGTTCTCGATCTATGATCGGCCCGTTAAATCGTTCGACTCGCGGGTCTGCCGGGTCGTGCATCGGGAATTTGTTCATGTATAGCTCCCTTCGCTGGTTACGTGCTGCAAGTTGGTAACCTTAAACGCATAGATCCAAAAATACAACGAAACCGGACAAAAAATATGCTGCCACACGGATAAAAATTTTGTATAGTTGTCGCTCTGTCTCTGCCTTGCGGAGCAACTATTACAGGACGCGCGGCGCCCTATCCGGCGCATGAAATTACTGTCATACCGTGCGTGATGACGCGCGTAATTCTGTTCAACAAACCCTATAATGTCCTCTCGCAGTTCACGGATCGGGGTGTTGCCAGCTCAGACCGAAGGACCCTCTCCGATTTCATTGCCATTCCCAAAGTCTACCCGGCGGGTCGTCTGGACCGCGATAGCGAAGGCTTGCTGGTCTTAACCGACAATGGTCGCCTACAAGCGCGTATCACAGACCCGCGGCATAAAACGCCAAAAACCTATTGGGTGCAGATTGAGGGCTTACCGGGTGCAAAGGCGCTTGAGGCGTTGCGCACCGGCCTCGATCTAAAAGATGGTTTGACGGCGCCGGCGATGGTGTCGCCGATACCGCCACCGGCAGATTTATGGCCGCGTGATCCCCCAATCCGCGTGCGCAAATCCATTCCTGATTCTTGGCTCTCGCTAACGATCACGGAGGGGCGCAATCGGCAAGTTCGACGAATGACCGCCGCGGTCGGGCATCCGACCTTGCGATTGATCAGAGTTTCGATTGGCAATTGGTCCCTGCAAGATCTGCCCACCGGAACTTGGCGCGAGGTTTAGTTTTGCGCCAGGCGCGCTTTGGTTAGGCCGGGATGAGGCCGGGCTTGAACTGGGTCTTCTGGCCAATCATGCTTTGGATACCGCCCGCGCATATCTTTTGCCATGTCATGATACCCCGTGCTCCAAAAAGCGGGCAAATCGCGCGTCGTTGCGACAGGTTTTCCGCCGGGGGATAAAATTTGTAAGGTCACTGGGACACGGCTGCCAGCAACCGAGAGGTGCTGCGAGGCGCCATAGAGGTCTTGCGCTCGGCACTCGATTAAGGGCGCGCGCTCGTCCAGCCAGTCGACTTTCGCGCGTCGCCCGCTCGGCAGTTCCAGTGCAATCGGGGCGTATTGATCGAAGTCAGACGCGAGTTGCCAGTCAAATTGCGCTTTCAGCGCATGTGTGATGGTTCCTTCCGATGGCACTTCAAAACGGTTTGCGGACAAGATCGGCGCTAGCCAGGTCTCAACGGAGGCCTGAAGATTCTCTTGCGTCCAGGTCGGCCAAGGCTCACCAAACACGTCATGCAAACAGCGCGCTCGCGCCAAGAACGTATTCACGGCGGAGGCGAGACCCGTCGGCTCGAAACCGACCGACGAAATATGCTTGAGAAATGCCGCATTCGCCGTTTGCACCTTGGGTTTCGGCAAAGGTTGCTCGGAGAGGATAATGGCGCCCAGGGTTCGGGTCCGGCGCGCTTTTATTGTATTTTTGTCGGCATCAAACTCAGCGTCTTCCTGCGTTTCCACCGTCCCTACGCGAAGCGCGTCTTGCTCTGAGATCGGCGCTGCGAGCGTGATGCGTCCCGTTTTCGCGCTACCGATGAGATCTGCAACCACAAGCCACGGAGACTTGTTCAGCCCGGACATTTCATCAAGGCGTCCGGCGCGCCCGCCGGCGAGCAAATAGTCTTCGGCGCCGGGCGCGCGCTTGCGGGCAATTCGGTCCGGCCATGCTTTTGCCAGCAGCGTGGCCGGGTCGCCTGTCGGTGTGTCTGACCCTGCCCATCGCTTTGCTTGCGCGCGCAGAGTTCGAGCGCGAGCGCTGCGGTCCGCTCT
>JBCCXW010000109.1:0-11976 GCA_039191105.1 Pseudomonadota bacterium | reverse complement strand
CTTTCCAGAAAGAAGTCGGTTTCTTTCATCCGAGCGACTGAGACGACATTGGTGGCGCGCATCAACTCATAGATCGTCGTTGTGCCGGCCCGCATGGCGCCAATCACGATGACATCCGGGGGCACGGCGCCTTTGATCCGTGTCGACGACGGCGTCTGTTTTGCTTCGGTTCGGCTATCCAACCCACGGCTCCAAAAATAATGTAATACGCGTCATGAGATATGCCTTGATCAATTAGGCTGGCGCTGGCGCGAGTTGATCATCGGCTTCCGGCTTGACCCGGAGATAGACGGTCCGCTTTCGCGCGCTCGATGCGATCGCGGTGATCGCAGCCAGCTGGAACATGTAAATGGCTGGCTGCAAAAACCCGAACAGGAAAGACTCTGTGAAGGTGATGCTGACCAAGATGATCGCGGCGACAAAGTAACAGGTTCGTTCAAACGTCGCCTCGACGACAAATGATTGCGCCGCTTTCCAGAGACACATCGCGATCATGAACACAAAAAGTCCGAGGCCAACCCAGCCGAGATGCACTTGCGCCTCTAAATAGGAATTGTGGAATCCCAACACGGTGCCTGGATCACGATTATCGTTGATCACCAGCGTTTGCGCCGCACCGACATCATATTGCCAAAACCCGCCAACTGCGACGCCGAGTATGGGGTGCTCAGCGCTGGTTCGGCCCGCTTGTTCCCAAAGCGCCGTTCGGCCGGTGAAGGTAGAGTCTTTGCCAAGGGCCGCGAGGGCTTCGCCGACCACTGAACTGTTCACCGCGCCAAGCGCCAGTAAGGCGCCGGCGATCGCCAAGACAATCCCCAAGCCCGCAATAAAGGTCCGCAACCCTTTTACACCGCGCGAGTTGACCCAAAAGAGTTGCGCTGAAACCAATAAGAACAGAGCAAGAAACGATAACACCATCGATGTTGCCGAACTGGCGGCGAGGATAAGCGCTAAATTGATCGGGATGACGGCGAACCCAAGCATTCGTAGGATAAGGTTTTCATGTCGGTTCATCGCCACGGCAAAGCCCGTAATCATGCCGATCATCATTTTCATGGCATAATAGTTTTTCTGGCCCAGATATTCGCTACGTTGTGTGGCGATGATCGCGTTCACTTCTGTGATCGCCAGCGCTGTCCCGGCCAGGGCGCATAGGAAAAAAACACGCAGGATTTGGCGCTCTGTCAGGAGCGAACCAAGAATGACCATAGACAAAGTCGAGAGAATGAAAAATGCGCCGATGCGCAGCGTATCGGAGGGATAGGCGCTCCATATGAATGACAGAACCGCCATAATCGGGATCAAAAACAGAAACCAACAACGGGCGATCATTGGGAGGATCCGCTCGCGTTCAAAATACAGTAGGCCAAAGAACACCGCGCTTAACGGGTAGAGGAAATACTCGTCGCCCGGAAAGATCGCAAAAGTTGAGACCAGCCACAGAAACCCAACGACTTGGATCCAAATCGGGGCTTTGCTTTGATCGCGCATGATCGCACGGATCCGCATCGGTTCATCGAGCATCGCGCTGGTTGTCATTCGCTCTTCTAGCCTTTTCGCCATGTTCGCCGTGTGATCGGGATCTGATCGGTCCCGGATCAGAAAATTTAACCTAATACAAAAAGCAAGTCTTATTCCACTCTGATTAGAGCTCGGCTAAGACCAATCATGCGGATGGAGTGCGATTCAGCACTAAGGGAGCTGCTGTGATTATTCATGATACAGACTTGCGCGACGCGAAGCTCATCGAGTTGCAGCGTCGCGGTGACGAACGCGGTTTTTTTGCCCGCACATTCTGCGTCGAAGAGTTCGCTGCGGCGGGCCTACCCGTCCAGTTTGTGCAACAAAACATGTCATTTTCGGCAGAGCAGGGGACGCTGCGCGGTATGCATTGGCAAAAAGCACCGCATGGCGAGGACAAACTTGTTCGCTGCGTAAGTGGGGCCATTTTTGATGTTATCCTCGACCTTCGGCCGACCTCGCCGAGCTTTCTTAAGTGGCAAGGCTTCGTCCTCAATGACACCAATAAACACCAACTCTTGGTGCCCAAGGGCTTCGCGCATGGGTTTCAAACCTTAACGCCAAACGTCGAGGTCAGCTATTTGGTCACTCATCCGTACACACCCGAGGCCGAAGTCGGCATGCGTTGGGATGATCCAGCATTCGCGATCGAGTGGCCGCTTGATCCGACGGAGGTCTCCGACAAAGACTCCAATTGGCCCGATGCGAAAAATTTTGAGTCCTTGTATTAGCGTCTCGCCAGCGCCTAGCCTTTGAGCCAGGGCGCGCCTTTGGCGTAAGCGGCTTCTAGGAATTGGCGGTCCCGCACCGTATCCATCGCCTGCCAGAACCCATCATGGCGGAACGCTGCAAGCTGTCCGGTTTCAACCAAACGCTGCATTGGGGCCTGCTCCCAAACTGTATCGTCATCCTCGATCAAATCGAAAACGCCGCGATCGCAGACAAAATAGCCGCCATTGATCAAACCGACATCGGCCGAGTCTTTTTCACGGAAGCTTTGAACGATCGGGTTTTCGCTTTCGAGGCCAAGGACACCGAATCGTCCGGGCGGTGACACGGCGGTGACGGTCGCCATCGCGCCACTTTTATTGTGATAGTCAATCAAAGCGGTCAAATCGACATCCGAAACGCCGTCCCCATAGGTCAGACAAAACGGTTCATCTCCAATCACATCGCGCGCGCGCTTCAAACGTCCACCGGTCATTGTATTGAGACCCGTATCCAGAATGGTGACGCTCCAATCGGGTGCCTTGCTGCGCGACCAAGTGATCGCACCGCTGGCGAGATCGATTGAAAAGTCCCCAGATCGACGATGATAGTTGAGGAAATAGTCTTTGATGAACTCCACTTTGTAGCCGCCGAGCACGATAAACTCTTTCAAGCCATGTGCGGCATAGACTTCCATAATATGGTGCAGTATCGGGCGGCCGCCGACTTCGACCATTGGTTTTGGCCGAAGGGTGGTTTCTTCGGACAACCGCGTCCCAAAACCGCCTGCGAAGATCACTGTTTTCATTGTCTTTTCCTGTTCCCCAGCGGGTTTTTCTTAGAGGCCGATTCCGGCATAACGCGCGACGCTGTCTTTGCTCAGCATGCGTCGGCCATCAATCAGCAAAGGCGCATCCTCACCCGCGCTCAGCTTGCCGGGCAAAGCATTGAATTCCGGCCAAGCGGTCATCAGCAAAATCGCTTTCGCGCCCTTGAGCGCGTCTTCAAGTGTGTCTTTAAACACGACCGCGTCGCCCAGCACTTGTTCTGCTTCATGCCTGGCGATCGGATCGAACGCGGTGATTTGAGCGCCCTTATCGGCGAGCGTTTTAATGACCGGCAAGGATGGGCTTTCGCGGATATCGTCGGTGCCGGGCTTGAAAGCCACGCCAAGCACCGTAATCGGCGCTCCCGACACATCGCCGAGGCCTGCCTCGAGCATATCGATCATCTTTTGCGGCTGGCGATTGTTTACGTCGATGACCGACCGGAGAAGCTGCATCGGAATGCCCGCATTCTCGCCATGGGCAACGAGAGCCTTTACGTCTTTTGGGAAGCATGAGCCGCCAAAACCGGCTCCCGGCCAGACATAAGAGACAAAACCGGGGCGCACGCGCTCCCCACTGTCCAGAATGGGCGAAAACCGGCGGTCAAGATGAACCCCTTGCATCGCTTCCGCCACATCAACGTTTTGCGCGGCGCAGAGATTGGCGATCTCATTCGAGAATGAGATCAAAGTCGCCAGCAAAGAGTTCGCGGTATATTTGATCATCTCCGCGGTGCTCGGATCTGTGCGCACCTTGTCGGCGTGTTCGAAAACCTCATAGAGCTCGGCCAGGGCATCAATGGAGCGTTCATCAATGCCGCCAAAGACGATGCGATCAGGTTCCATAAAGTCCTCAATCGCTTCCCCTTCGCGGAGGAATTCAGGATTCATCCCGACGCCAAAATCGACCCCCGCTGTTTTGCCCGACGCCTCTTCGAGGATCGGTAAGACCACTTCCGTGGTGGTGCCCGGGACCACGGTGCTCTTGACCACGACCATGTGCCAACCGTCTTTGTCACGCAGCGCCTCGCCGATCTCTTTGGCCACTTCTTTGATATATTTCAGGTCAATAATCTGACCGTCAAAAGGCGTGCCCACAGCGATCAGCGAAAGATCAGATGCAAGCACAGCGGAACGCAGATCCGTCGTCGCTGTCAGGCGCTCCGGCACGTTTGCGTCGAGCAGTTCTTGCAACCCTTTTTCATAGATCGGTGGATCCTTGCGAGCGATCATATCGACTTTTGCCGGGTCGATGTCGACGCATGTGACGTGATGCCCGAGATGCGCGAGACAGGCGCCGGAAACCAAGCCGACATAGCCGGTGCCAACAATTGATACTTTCATTAAGCGTCCTCCGCGACACGGTTATCGGCGTACCAAAACATGGCGCGCTCTAAGCCTTCTTCGAAATCAATCTGTGGATCATAGCCCAGTTCCTCGCGGGCTTTGTCTATGATCGGACAGCGCCGGTTGGGATTATCCGTGAGATACTCCTTATCGCTCGACGTTTCGCGAACAACTTTGCCCTGATATCCCCAATGTCGACTGGCCACCGAGACCACCTCATCCGCAAGCTTCGCCATTGAGACTTCTTCAGCATCGGTGCCGACATTATAACTCTCGCCGGGCTGGCCGATGACCAGGACCTTGAAATAACCGACAATCGCATCTGCGATATAGCAGAAGGTCCGAGTCGGCGATCCGTCTGAAAGCATAACAATGTCACGGCCTTCAAACACATCTCGCGCGAAATCTGGCAGCACGCGGCGATCGCTGATTTTGAGGCCAGGCCCATAATTGTTGAACGGCCGCGCGATGGTTATCGGAAGATCGTATTGCTGTGCAAAGTTCACACAGAGCGTTTCGCCATAGCGCTTTGATTCATCATAGCAGGCTCGGGGGCCGGTACATGAGACATTGCCGCGATAGGTTTCGGGTGTGGGAATGTCTTCGGGTGTCGGGTCGCCATAGATCTCGCTGGTCGAGTAAAACAAAAAGCCCGAAAGCGGCTGGCCGGCGTCTTTCTGAGCGAGCACATAGTCGAGCAAATGCCGTAAACCATTAACGTTGGCATCCATGGTCTGGATCGGGTAAATGCGATAGTAGATCGGCGAGGCGATCGATGCAGCGTGTATAATGTAATCAAAATGCCCGGCACTGTCTGGCATCGGATCCGTCACATCATGTGTTTCGAGCGTGAGGTTGGGGTCATCTTGAAGCGCTCTAATCCAGTCCGGTTTGCCGCGCACCCAATTGTCATAGACCGTGACATCAATCGGCGCTTGGCCCGATACTTTGTTCCAGGCCAATGGCGCTTGCACGAGATAATAGCCAAGAAAGCCTGCGCCCCCGACGATCAGAAGCTTTTTACCAGCCATTTTAGAAAATTCGGCCTCGAGCCGTTTGCCGATATTCGAAAGATCTTCAGCAACAATTTGATCAGCGGTTTTCATTCTACAGGTCCGTAAGCTCTCAGATATTAGTTATGCAGATGTCAGCAGAGCATCCTGCTGGCGGCGTAAATCATGCGCCAGACTGTCGTTTGGCGGAACAACATCATTCCAGGTCAAGACCTGATCGCGCTTGAGGTCGTTTTTCAGGACGCACCCTTCTGCCAAACCCATCGGTAGCAGGTTTTCGCGATCGGCCAGATCGTAATTTTCGCATTGGCCATAGGTCATATAGTAGCCAAGTCCGTCCAGCGTTTCCCCGGCTTTGCAGTCAATTTTAGCGGTCGCGATACATTCGACGGTTGGCGTTAGTGTCGGTGCAATCACAGTGTCTCGGCAGAGCGCCACCCGAGCGGCAGAAATATGCACCTCAAGAGCGGTTAAATGCCAAGGGACATAAAAGCTATAGACCGGGCCCTGACCCAGTTTGCCGTAGTTCAGATAGTGCGCTTGCTGGGTATCTTGGGCCTCCGCGAAAACATATACGCCTGGGCTCGGCGCGGCACCAACGACATAGTCGACAATGCCGCCCAGCGCGCGAATTTGATCGAGATCATACATGTCGACCATTTCATCAACATGGCCGCGATATTCGAGCCCGATCATGCCGCGCTGCGCAACTTTCATTCCGGTCGCATTGGCGGTGATGGCCTGTTCCATCGAGATCTTGGTGCCATCGGCAAATGACGTCACCATATGCGCCGTCTGTCCCCACGTTTTGGCGAACTCGGCTTGTGTGGTTGGATTGCGGTAGCGATCCTGCAAACCTTTGATATTGCCGCATAGAATAGGCTTTAGGCCTAGGGTCTGAACATAACGATAGAGGTTCATTTGAACCCCAGGTTGATCGCCATCACAGCCCGATAGAATGACGCCAGCCTGATCAGCTTTGTGCTTGAGGATAGGGCCGACTGTGGCATCAAGCTCGACATTCATCGAAACCATGTCCTTGCCATGCTCAATAGCCGAGAGTGTTACCGCGGCTCCATATTCGACGTGCCCCGTCGATTCGATCACGACCTCCACGCCCTCTGCAGCATTCACGGCTTCGACGGCGCCGGTGATGGCAAACTTGCCCGACCGGATGGCCGCGTCAATTTGCGCTTGCGTTTGGCATTCGACAATATCTCCGGCATCGACGCCAGCTTTCAAATAGCATTCGCGGGCGGCTGAAAGCGTGCGATTGCAAATCACCGCAATCCGCATTCCCGGCGTGTAGCGGGTGACTTGATTAACAATGCCGCTGGCCATAAAGCCCGCGCCGAACAGGCCGACTTGCAGTGGATTTTGTTCTTCAGCGCGCTTGGCGAGCGCGGTATCGACGATGATCATTCCCAGCTTTGTCCCATTCTGAGTACGGGGTAACGTGCTGCAGCGCGGCAGTGCAATTTCGAATCCAAGTAGCGAACTGTGAACGGTGGCACAATTGCTTTCAGTCGGCATTGGAGCGGACGTGGAAGGCCAGAGCGACCTGTTTTCGGCAAAGGTTTCGCAATCGCAAAAAAATACCAGTCGAGCACTGACAAGATAAACCAAGTATGCCATATGGGAATTCAACTCTGATTAGAGTTTCATAGCCAAGTGGCGTTAGCGGTGGGGACCGTTTATAGATAGGTAGATAGGGAGCGCGACGCCCGGTTTGCGAAAGCGATGCCAGGAATAGGGAGATGGCCGCGCCACGGTAATTTAGAGTTTGTATTGATAATGTGATTATGAGCTTGGTACGTGCATTGCATCATCACGTTCAACCTTTCTGGGAATGACCCAGAACCAGTATAGTGGGAACATCTAGCGTCATGATAAAACTACAAAACCAATCATTGATTGCGGTCGCAGTCATGGGCCTGACGGCGACGAGCGCTGACGCGCAACAGTCTGACTTTTACAATCGGGACAAGTATGAAGCGGTTGAAGATCGCCGGCAGCCCGATTTTGACCCAGAACAAGCGCGGGTCGGAACATTTCTTGTCGACTCCGCGTTAGAACTCGGCGTCTCAGCCACCGATAATGTCTTCGCCGCGAGCGGCGATGACGCGGATAATCCTGAAGAGTCTGATACCTTCTTCACGGCCGCGATTGACGCCGATGCCCGCACCGATTGGAGCAATCACGAAATCGGTTTGCGGGGCCGTGTGGAAACCAATGAGTATTCTGATTTCGGCGATGAATCCTTCACCGCCTTTGATGTCGGTGCCAACGGGCGCCTGGATGTCACACGTGATTTCTTCCTAACGGCGAGCACCCGGTATCGCGACAGCGTGCAACCGCGGGCCAATTATGCCAACGGCTCTCAGCTTGACAGTCCCGTCGACTTTACCCGCACCGATTATGCGATTGGGGCGACGTATCAAAATGATCGTATTCGTTGGAACAATACACTGCGCTTGACCGAATCTGATTTTGATAACGGTTTCAACCGGGTCACCAGTGAGCCGTTTATCCAAGACTTCCGTGACAATGAAGATCTAAACTTCACAACGCGCTTGTCTTACGCGATTTCGCCGAACATCGCCGTTTTTGGGCAAGGCACAGCCACGCAAACCGACTATGATAGCGTGCAGACCTTCCAAGTTGAATCGGCAACCATGCCCGGAACCTTTGAGACCGCGACGCGGGTGCGCGATTCAGAGGGCTATATCGTCGCCGCCGGCGTTGATTTCGAAACCACGAATCTTATTCGCGGTGACATCGCGATCGGTTTCTTCTCTGAGGATAAAGAGGACGACAATTTCGAAGATGTCGATGGGCTTTCGATTGATGGGACGATGCAATGGTTCCCAAGCCGCTTAACAACGGTTGGGTTTACTGCCGGTCGCCGGGTTCTGGACAATGGTATTATTGAGTCGCCAAGCACCCTGGTCACCAGTTTCGGAGCGAGCATCGACCATGAGTTTTCACGGCAAGTCGTTGGCAGCCTATATGGCGATTTCTCGCAGGACGAATTCCAGGAAATTGACCGCGATGATGACTATACCACGATCGGTGCAGGTCTGACCTATAAGCTGAACAAGCGCATGCATCTGACCGGACAAGTCCAAAGTATCACCCGTGATGCCAGCGGAACGTTCAATAACGCATTTGATCCAAGTTTCACGGCGAATGAAGTTGGCGTGAAGCTGTCGATCTTCCCATAACAAACCTCCCCAGCTCGGCCCGCGAAAAGGGCCGGGCTGGACCCAAATGATAAGAATTCTCAAAGGGTGACAAAGTGACCACACGGTACAGTATAGAAATACCGCAAGCCGCACCGAGCAGTAGTTTTGGCGAAGAGGGCCTGCCGGTCACGATCAAATCAATTTTGGAGGTCATTTACCGCCGCTATTGGGTCATCGCGGCCGGGTTTTTGGCGGTGTTTTCAGCTGTCGCCTATCTCACCTTCACGGCGACGCCGGTCTATACGGCCAAGGCGACGGTGATCGTTGATACCAAAGAGCGAAACGTGATCGACCTCGGAAACGTGATCGGCGGCATCGCGGGCGGGACAGCCGAAATTGATACCGAAGTTGAGATCATGGGATCGAAATCGCTCCTCACTCGGGTTGTGAATGCGCAAAACCTGACCGAGGATCCAGAGTTTAATCCTTATTTGACCCCGGCCGATACGGGCAGTCTTCGGGCCCGCGTCAAAGGCTTGGTCCGCTTGGTAACAGGCGGTTCGAATGAGGAAAACAAAGACCCGTTTGAAGGCCTAAGCGAGGACGCAAAAGCTGAGAAAATCCTCGAAGATACAACGAATAATTTCTCGAACCATGTCTCGGTCAATCGGGTTGGGACAACTTATTTGATCACTGCCGAAGTGTTCAGCGTTTCAGCGCAAAAAGCGTCAGATCTCGCCAATGCGGTGGCCGACCAATACCGCGTCGACCAACTCGAGGCGAAACTCGAAACCACGCAGCGCGCTACCAATTGGTTGCTCGAGCGAACGGAAGGTTTGCGCGATGAGGTGTCGCAAAAAGAACGTCGCGTCGAAGAGTATCGCTCGCAAACAGGATTGCTTGCAGCGGCTGGTACCTCGCTGACGGAACAAGAAATCGCGTCCCTTTCGGCGCAGAAGATCCAACAAGAAGCCGCCCTCAACCGCGCCCGGGCCCGGTTTGAAAACGTTCGCCGCGCGCAAGCCTCCGGTACCGGCGTCGATTCGGTCACGGAGATCCTCAACAATCAGGTGATTTCTGAGTTGAAGAGCCAACAGGCCAATGTGTTGCGGCGTCAAGCCGACCTTGAAAGTACGCGCGGCCCCCGTCACCCGGACGTCATCCGCGTTCGCAATGAGGCAGCTGATATTGACCGCGCGATCAATGTCGAAGTTCAAAAAATCATCACGACGCTCGAGAACGAGGTTCGCGCCGCGCAGGATGAGGTGAACAAGCTGAATGCGGCGATCTCTCGGGCCCGCGGGCAGCTGATCCAAAACAATCGCAACCAAGTGCGATTGAACGAGCTTGAACGCGACGCGGAAGCCAGCCGCGTGCTTTATGAGGACTTTATCAGCCGCGCGATGGAAACCGGCGAGCAAGACGATCTCGCCGAGGCCGACGCGCGGATCCTATCCAGTGCCTCAGTGCCCATTTCGCCGAGCTCGCCGAGGACGATGATCAATCTGGTGCTGGGTGTCATCCTTGGCGGCATGATCGGGATAGGGCTCGCCATGTTGGCAGAGATGTTCGACATGCATGTCAGCTCGTCTGAGGATGTTGAGCGCAAGCTGCGGTCGAAGTCGATCGGATCGATCCCGTTCATCCCAAGCCGCGGAATACTCGGTCTCGGCAAGAACACGCCGCCTGATTTTATGACCAAAAATCCGCTATCGGCATATGCTGAGAGCGTGCGGTATTTGCGGGCGGCCATCGCCTTTTCCGACCTCGACAGCGAGACCAAAGTCGTTGCCATCACCTCATCCTTGCCGAACGAAGGGAAGACAAGCCTTACACTTAGCCTTGGCCGGATGTCGGCAATGTCTGGCTCGCGAACACTGGTGATCGATGGTGACTTCCGCCGTCGTGAGCTCACGCGGATGGTTGGGATTACGCCGCAGATCGGCTTCATCGAACATCTGTTCGGCGCCGGTACAATTGAAGAAGCGATCCACCGCGACACCAAGACGTCGCTCGATATTTTGCCGCTGTCTAAAACCGGCCATACTCCGCATGATGTATTCGGCACACGCGCCTTTGATGACCTGCTCGCGCAGCTTAAAGAGCATTACGATAATATCCTGATTGATACAGGTCCTTTGCTTTTGATGGCCGAGGCGCGAGTGATTGCGGGCAAAGCCGACAAGACGATCCTGATTGTGCGGTGGCGCCACACCAGCCGCGGCGCAGCGCGTCAATCGCTCAACTTGCTGCGCAGCTTCAATGCCAATTTGCTTGGCGTGGCGCTGAATATGGTCAACTTGACCAGCCGTCGTCACCACAAAGATCCAAGCGCCAGCAACAAAGCCTATAGCAAGTATTACTCTATGGGCACGCGCAACAAGCTGTTCGGCGGCAAGACCAGTAACCTCCCGCCGGTGAAGGAGAATCCGGTGCCGCGGCCAGCGACATTGCGTCCGGCAAACGAGGAAACGCCAGACTTCACGCCGCAACCAGAGGCAGCATCTGCCGTAAAACAACAAGTGCCGGAATCCGTGCCGTCGAAGTGATGATCGTCCTCCTTTAGACCGGCCCCGGCCAAGGTTGCAACGTACAGATCAGGGCCTTCTTGATGCAGGAAAAGAAAACCTTCGGCTCCTCATTCCGCTCCGCCTTGAGTTGGAACATGCTCAATATCGGCGTTGGGCAAGTGATGACGCTGGCGATTTTTTTGTTGCTGACGACGCGCTTATCGCCAACTGTGTTCGGCATCTTTGCGCTGGCTTTGGTGTTCATCGAGTTCTTCAATCTCGAGGGCCGCTTTTCGATCATTGATACAATCGTTCAAAAGCAGCGGTTTGACAAAAAGTCGCTCGCCACCGTCTATTGGGTGTCGACGGCGATTTATGGCGCCTTCGCAGCGCTCTTCGTTCTGCTCGCGCCGATGATTGCCGATCTCTTCGGTTACCCTGACATCACAGATGTCTTAAGGGCGCTTGCGGTCACGCTCATCCTCATCCCGTTGATGTTCGGACCGGCCGCGGTCCTAAATGCGACGCACGATTTCAGAGCCCTGACGCTGCGCGGAATCTTCGCCAAATTCGTCGGCGGGATCGTCGCGCTGATTGTGGCGTTCGGCCCATATCCAGAATGGGCTTTGGTGGCGCAGCGCGTTCTGGCAACAACCGCGGAAGCCAGTTTGCTGATTTATCAAACGCGGGTCTATCCGCGCCTGCAATTCGATGGGCGCTGGGCCGTCGAGTTTGCGAGCGAAGCCGGCCGGATCTTTATGGCGCAAACGTGTGTGAAATCACTCCTGCGCGTCCTTGATGTCGCGATTGCCGGGTTCTTTGGCGCCGCAGCTGTGGGACTATGGCGGATTGCAGAGCGAATTATG